>NZ_JBSFZS010000028.1:0-72638 GCF_053600395.1 Streptomyces sp. NPDC005070
TGTCCGTGGCCCGCACGGCGAAGCCGAGCGCCTCCTGGTCGTTCCCGGCGCGGTGCAGCGCCCAGCCCAGCGCGTCCGCCACCGCGATGCCGGGCTGCCGCTGCCATTCGGCGCGCAGTTCCCGCACCGCGGCTTGCGGGTCGCCGTGATCCGCCTCGAAGAGCCCGAGGACCGGTTCGTCGTCCACCCCCGCGGCGCCGTCCCGTCGCGCCAGGTCCCGCAGCAGGTCGTACTGCGTGCGCGCCTCCGCGCCGCGCCCGAGCTCGTCGTACAGCTCGCCCAGCTCCAGCGCGTACCGCGGCACGGGCCGCTCGGCGAGCGCCGCCCGGTACGCGCGCAGCGCTTCGGGCATGCGCCCCAGTGCCGCCAGCGCGCGCCCCTGCCCGGCCAGCGCGTCGTACGCGTGGGCATCGGCGCGCACCGCCGCCCGGTAGTGGTCCAGCGACTCCTGGCGGTCACCGCGCTCCCCGGCCAGGTCCCCGGCCTGCGTGAGGAAGGCCGCCTGCTCGGGCGCGGTGGCCGCGCCCGCCGCCGCGTCCGAGATCGCCGCCGCCGCGTCCTCGCGCCGGCCGCGGTCCCGGTACACCCGCGCGGCGACGGCCTGGGCCGCCGGCCCGGAACGCAGCGCGAGCAGCCTGCCGAGGGCCCTGTCCACGGCCTTGTGGTCACCGAGCCCGGAGTACGCGTCGATGAGCGCCGGATACGTCGTCCACCGCTTCGGCGCCAGCTTCTCCGCGGACTCGCCCCACTGCCGCGCGGCCCGGAAGTCGCCCCGCGCGCCCGCGAGCGAGGCGAGTCCTTCCAGCGCCGCCGCGTTGTCCTCGGGCCGCAGTTCCAGCGACTTGCGCAGCGCCTTCTCGGCCTTCGGGTAGGACGCGGCCGCAGCCGTCCGCCGTGCCCGTTCCGTGTACGCGGCGCCCAGCACCGCCCACGACGCGTCGTCGCGCGGACGGGCCCGTACCCGGGCCTCGCGGTCGTGGATGAGCGCGGTGAGATCGGGCAGCGCCGCGGGCACTCCGGCACCCACCGCGCTCACCGCCCGCGCCACCGGACCCGGGGCGGGCCGCGGCGCCCCGCGCCCGTTCAGGGAGGGCAGCAGCACCAGCACACCGCCGAGCACGGCACAGCCGGCCACCGCTCCGATCAGCGTGCGCCGGGTGAGCGGGGAGCGGCGCGCGCCGGAGGGCTCGGGGGACCGTGCGGCGGAGGCCTCCGGGGACCGCTCGCCGACGGTCTCCCCGGACCGCGGTCCGGCCGGCACCGGCTGTCGCTCTTCGATCTCCATGCGGTTCACTGTGCGTCAATAGGAAGACCGCACCCCGGCATGCGAAGCCTCCCGCGAATGGGGTTCACACCGATGGCCCCGGGTGCGACCCTGTGATCATGAGCCGTATCGAAGCCCCGCGCGATGAGGACACGGCGGCGACCGGCAGCCTCCTCGACCGTCTGCTGAGCGGTCTGCCGGCCGAGGCCGTGCTCACCGACCCGGACGTCACGGTCTCCTACGCCAACGACATGGCGAGCTTCTGCGAGGCGGGCACACCCGCCGTGGTCGTCCTGCCGCGCACGGTCGAGCAGGTCCAGCACGTCATGCGCGTCGCGACCGAACTGCGCGTCCCCGTCGTCCCGCAGGGCGCCCGCACCGGCCTGTCCGGAGCGGCCAACGCCACCGACGGCTGTGTGGTGCTGTCCCTGGTGAAGATGGACCGCATCCTGGAGATCAGCCCGGTCGACCGTATCGCCGTCGTCGAACCCGGTGTCGTCAACGCCGCGCTCTCCCGCGCCGTGGGCGAACACGGGCTGTACTACCCGCCGGACCCGTCGAGCTGGGAGACGTGCACCATCGGCGGCAACATCGGCACGGCCTCCGGCGGCCTGTGCTGCGTGAAGTACGGGGTGACCGCCGAGTACGTCCTCGGTCTGGACGTCGTCCTCGCCGACGGACGGTTGATGTCCACCGGGCGCAGAACCGCCAAGGGCGTCGCCGGGTACGACCTCACCCGCCTCTTCGTGGGCTCCGAGGGATCGCTCGGCATCGTCGTACGCGCCGTCCTCGCCCTGAAACCTCAGCCGCCCCAACAGCTCGTGCTGGCAGCCGAGTTCGGGTCGGCACGGGCCGCCTGTGACGCCGTCTGCAAGATCATGGAGGGCGGTCATGTGCCCTCCCTGCTCGAACTGATGGACCGTACCACCGTCAAGGCCGTCAACGACCTCGCGCACATGGGCCTCCCGGAGACCACCGAGGCACTGCTGCTCGCCGCCTTCGACACCCACGACCCGGCGGCCGACCTCGCCCTGGTGGGCGCCCTCTGCGAGGCCGCCGGCGCGACCCAGGTGGTACCCGCCGAGGACGCTGCCGAGTCCGAACTCCTGCTCCAGGCGCGGCGGTTGTCGCTCACGGCGCTCGAAGCGGTCAAGGGCACCACGATGATCGACGACGTGTGCGTGCCGCGCTCCCGGCTCGGCGACATGCTCGACGGCATCGAACGCGTCGCCGAGAAGTACGCCCTGACCATCGGCGTCTGCGCCCACGCGGGCGACGGCAACACGCATCCCACCGTCTGTTTCGACGCGACCGATCCCGACGAGTCCCGGCGCGCCCGCGAGTCCTTCGACGAGATCATGGCCCTCGGACTGGAACTCGGCGGCACGATCACCGGCGAGCACGGCGTGGGCGTGCTGAAGAAGGAGTGGCTGGCCCGCGAGATCGGCCCGGTGGGCGTGGAGATGCAGCGGGCGATCAAGACGGCGTTCGACCCGCTGGGCCTGCTCAACCCGGGCAAGCTGTTCTGAGATCCGGGACCGGCCGTCCGCCGGGCGGCCCGTCAGGACGCCCACCGTCCGCCTCCCACCGTCCGACTCTTCGTCGGACCGGTCTTCGCCCGCCGGCCCGTCAGGACTGGTCTCCGTCCGTCGACTCGTCGGACGGCCAGGGGTCGCGCAGCCACAGATCGTCCGGGGACGGCCCTCCCGTCGGGTCTAGCGGGGCCGAGAGCCTCGGGGACGGCGCGAGCAGCTCGGCCAGACCGGCGTCCATGCCGAGCTGCCCGGCTTCCGTGCCCGGGGGGACCGCCCTGAGTGTGCGCTCCAGCCAGGCGGTGATCTGCGTGGCGGGCACTTCGAGCAGCGCGTCGCCGTCCGGCGAACTCAGCGCCATCAGGACGACGCTCCGGCCGCCGACCTTGGTGGGCCACACCCGTACATCGCCGTGACCGCACGGCCGGAACACCCCCTCGACCAGCAGCTCACGGGCGAATGTCCAGTTGACGGGATGATCGGAGCCGACGTGGAAGGTGATGCGGACGGCGTACGGGTCGTCGGCGCGGTAACTCAGGCGCGCCGGTACCGGGATGCTGTGTTCCGGCGACAGGACGAGATGAAGCTCGAGCTCGCGTTCCACCACGGTGTGCATGTCGATGCGCTCCCTTTCGTCGTACGGGCTCCTGCGGACGGGCCCGTACGAGTGGAGAGCGCCTGGCGCCGTGACCATTACGCGGGTTCGGAGAAAACTTTCGGGACCGCTTCGGACCCTGTCCGGGCACACCGTCCACAGCCTCGGACGCCCGGCCGCACGAGGGGGCCGAACCTTGCCCGAAAGGAGTGGGTACCGCGGGACCGGCCGTGACGCGTGCGCCGGTCTGGTAGATGTGGACGTCCCACACGACCCCCGAGCAGATACGGGACGACGGACATGAGCGCCCCAACCCCGGCCCCCGGTGACGACAGGCCCCGCGAAGGGTATTACCCGGACCCCTCCATCCCTGGATACGTCCGGTACTGGAACGGCGCCGCCTGGGTGCCGGGCACGAGCCGCCCGGCGCCGTCGGGCGGCGAGGCGCTTTCCCCGCCGGCCGCCGCGCGTCCCGCGCAGGTGCCCGCTCCGGCGTCGTCCCCCGAGTTCTCCGCCGCACGCGGGCAGACGGGCACTCCCGCCGTGGAGGAGACGGGCCCCCACTTCTTCGACGAGGACCTGGAGCCTCAGGGCACCGCCTCCGCCGAGCCGCAGGGCGCCGCCTCCGCCTCCGCCGAGCCTCACGGCACCGCCTCCCCCGAAGCGCACCGCGCCGCCTCCGCCGAGGCCCAGCACGGCAGTCGGCCCGAGCCGGCCGCCTCGTGGGGTGCCGACCGCTCCCGCCAGTCCGGCTTCGGCGGCGACCAGGACCGCCGGGTGTCCTGGGGCGCGCCGAGGACGTCCGGCGTGCGCGACCCGCGTACCGCGGGGTTCACCGACGCGGTGAGCGGGCCCGACGGGGCGTCGGCGCGCACGGACGGCACGACGACGATTCCGCCCGCCGACTCCGGCGCCGCCCGGCCCCCGGCGTCCCCGAGTCCGGTGGTCTTCCGCCGCCCCACCGGTCCGGTGCCGTCCACGGGACCGGAGGGCGAGACGGGCGCGGGCGGTACGAGCCGTACAGGCGGGGCGAGTTCGGACGGAGCCGTCGCGGGGCCGTCCACGGCGGACCCCGAGGGCGACACGAGGTTCCGTGCGCCCTCCCCGCGTACGGAGCGGCAGGGCGGGGGCACGACCCCGCCGAGTGCGCCGGGTGTGTCCGCCGGGTCGGGCCCGTCGGCCGCCCCTGCCGGATTCGGACCGCCCGCCGTGGCGGCCACGTCCGGTCCCTCCGATGCCCCCGCCGGGGCCGGGCTGTTCGCCGCCCCTGCCGGGTCCGGGGCGCCCGCCGTGTCCGGGGCACCGGCCGCGCCCGCCACGTCCGGTTCGTCGGCCGCCCCCGCGGCCGGTTCCTCCGGCGTGCCCGCGGCGGGCGCGGCGGCCGTACCCGGCACATCCGCGGCCTCCGGAGGCGGCTTCGGCGCCGGTCCGGGTGCCGTCGCACCGGGCACCCCGGGTGCCGTCGCCCCTGGTGTCGGGCAGGTCGCTTCCGGCCCCGTCGTCCCTCAACAGCCCGGTGGGGCCGCCCCCATGGCCTCCGGGGCCGGCGGGGGGCAGCCCTCCTGGGCGCAGCAGGTGCATCAGCTCGCGGGCGACCCGGCCGACGAGGGGCAGCGGGTCGCGCCGTGGAAGCCGCCGGTCGACGACGTGTTCCAGGCGGCCGCACGGCTCCAGGCGTCGGCCCGCCCGGCCGGCCTCGGCCGACGGCTGGCCGCCCGACTGCTGGACACCGTCGTCATCGCCGGCGTCACCGCGGCGGCAGCCGTCCCGCTGGGCACCAGGGCGGTCGACCACATCGACGCGAAGATCGACGCGGCCAAGCTGTCCGGCGAGAAAGTGACCGTCTGGCTCCTCGACCCCACGACCGCCTCCTGCCTCGGTGCCGTCCTCGCCGTCCTGCTCGTCTTCGGCGTCCTCTACGAAGTCCTGCCCACCGTCAAATGGGGCCGTACCCTCGGCAAGAAACTGTGCGGCATCGAGGTGCGCGACATAGAGGGTCACGAACCGCCCACCTTCGGCCGGGCACTCGGCCGCTGGCTCGTCCTCAGCGTGCCGTCCCTGCTGGTCGTCGGCCTCGTGGGCGTCGTGTGGTGTCTGTTCGACAAGCCCTGGAGCCAGTGCTGGCACGACAAGGCGGCGCACACGTTCGTGGCGGGCCCGGCCCGGTAATCCCGTCCCCCGGACGGCCCTTCGCCGGATGCGGAGCCGGGGGGTTCGCGGTCGACTCGGGCCATGAGCAGCGAACCGCCGCCCCCGGACTCCGGCCGGCCACCGGACGAGGACCCGTTCAAGAAGCAGCCCCCGCCCGGTGAGGGCGCGGGCTCCCCGTACGACCCGCCGCCTCCGTCCGGCGACCGGACCCCGCCGTACGGCAGCGAGCCGCCCCCGTTCGGCGGCGGTGGCGGTGGCCCCTACGGCGAGGGCGGCGCGTACCCGGGAGGCGGTCCGTACTCCGGAGAGGGGCAGCAGCCGGGCGGCGGCGACCCCTACGGCGGTGGCGGTCCCTACGGCGGCGACCCGCTCGCCGGCATGCCGCCGCTCGCCGACAGCGGGAAGCGGGTGCTGGCCAGAATCCTGGACATGATCCTGGTGGGCATCGTGGTGTGGCTGCTGTCCTGGGCGTTCGGGGTCACCGAGTACGACGTGGACTCGAACAAGATCGAGTACAGCAAGTCGCTCGGGCAGTCCCTGGTGGCCGCGGTGCTCTACGTGGCGTACGACACCGTGATGATCAGCAGGACGGGCCAGACCCTCGGCAAGCGGCTGCTCCATCACCGGGTCGCCAACCTCGACAACGGCTCCACACCCTCGGTGCAGACCTCCCTCGTCCGCGCCCTGGTGCTGTGGATCCCGTTCGCGTTCTGCTGCGCCTGCATCTGGACGGCGATCGCGGGCGGCTGGAGCTTCTTCGACAAGCCCTACAAGCAGGGCCTGCACGACAAGGCGGCCAAGACGGTGGTGGTCGACACCGGCTGAGGCCCGTCGACGACCTCGCGGTACGGGACGACCGGACAGCGGGCCGGACAGCGGGCCGGGCGACGCGTCGCCCGGCGGGAGCGCACACCGGAACGGCGGGTCCGTGGTCGACGGGCCCGCCGTTCCGGTACGAGGTCGCGGCGTCCGGGGTGCCGGCGCGTACGCGGTCTCAGGGCCCCGCGGGTTCGCGCACGGGCTCGGGCGCGGAGGACACGGAGGCGGACACGGACGCGGTCTCGCGCTGCGCCGGTACTCGCTCGTGGACGACGGCCGAGGCGGCGGGCGCCGGCTTCGGCAGGGGGACCGTCATGGCCACCAGCAGTCCGAGAGCGAGCGCGGAGAGGGTGATCAGCACGATCCCCAGACTCGAACTCGTCTGTGACAGCAGCAGCATGGCGAGGGTGGAGAAGATCACGGTGCAGGAACCGTAGGCGAGCTGTGCGGCGGTCGGACGAGGCATGGCAATCGTGTCCTCGGATGGGGGTTCTCCCCCCGGTGCCTCTCGCGATGGGGGAGGGTGCGGATAGATGTCGGGGGTGGGACAACGGTGTCGACGTGACTGTCCGCCGGCTTCCGACGTTCGCCAATCGACTCTATTCGCCTGCATGCCCGAGTGGAACGTCCGGTAAGCGTGACCTTACCCACGGTGCCGGTGCACAGGGGGCGCACGGATTCATCGCGTCCTTCAAGTGGGCCGGAAAGCGCGCCTGTTGGTGGCGTTCGGGGCCGTCCGGATACCGAACGGAGGCTCCGCATAATGCACTTGCCAGGTTCAAGTCAAGATCTGTTTTTTCTTTCGTAACTCCGGTCAAATGTCGTCACTTGAATCGCGTAGACGCGTGCGGACCTCCATGACCCGGAACCCCCTCCGCGCGAACGTGCGCGGGGGAGGACATCAAGTGACCAACAGACCATGGACGTTCAGAGCAGCCGCGGTGGGCGTAGCCTTCGCGGCGGCCACCGCCGCGTTCTCGACGTACGCCGTGGCGCAGGCCGACTCGGCCGCCGCTTCACCCGTCGTGGACCGCCACGACCCGCAGCCGGTCAAGAACACGGTCGACCACGACCTCGACGGCCCGCTGAGCAAGACCCAGGACGCCCAGCGCCAGGAGGCGCTGAACCAGGTCCTGTCCGGCGACGCCAAGGTGCAGAAGCGCAACGGCTCGCAGGTCGTCCAGCTCAAGAGCAAGAAGGGCGACAGCAAGTACGTCGAGCTCGGCCGCGAGAAGACCGACAAGATCTTCACGATCCTGGTGGAGTTCGGCGACAAGACGGACCCCAAGTTCGGCGGCACCGCCGGACCCGGGCACAACCAGATAGCCGCGCCGGACCGTGCGAAGGACAACAGCACGGCCTGGCAGGCGGACTACAACCAGAAGCACTTCCAGGACCTCTACTTCGGCACCGGCAAGAACGTCGAGTCGATGAAGAAGTTCTACGAGACGCAGTCCTCGGGCCGCTACTCGGTGGACGGCAAGGTCGCCGACTGGGTCAAGGTCCCGTACAACGAGGCCCGTTACGGCAACAACGCCTGTGGCAGCACGAACTGCCCGAGCGTGTGGAACGTCGTCAGTGACGGCGTCACCTCCTGGGTCGCCCAGCAGAAGGCGGCGGGCAGGACCGACGCGGCCATCAAGGCGGACCTGGCGCAGTTCGACCAGTGGGACCGCTACGACTACGACGGCGACGGCAACTTCAACGAGCCGGACGGCTACATCGACCACTTCCAGATCGTGCACGCCGGTGAGGACGAGTCCGCGGGTGGCGGCGTCCAGGGCAAGGACGCGATCTGGGCCCACCGCTGGTACGCCTTCGGCACCGACGCGGGCGCCACGGGTCCCGCGGACAACAGGCTCGGCGGCGCGCAGATCGGCGACACCGGCATCTGGGTCGGCGACTACACCATCCAGCCGGAGAACGGCGGACTCGGCGTCTTCGCCCACGAGTACGGCCACGACCTCGGTCTGCCGGACCACTACGACACCGCCGGCGGCGACAACTCCACCGGTTTCTGGACCCTGATGTCCTCGGGTTCGTGGCTCGGCACCGGCAAGAAGTCCATCGGTGACCTCCCCGGCGACTTCAACGCCTGGGACAAGCTCCAGCTCGGCTGGCTGAACTACGACACCGCCAAGGCCGGCAAGCAGTCCACGCACAAGCTGGGCGTCGCCGAGTACAACACCTTCGACAAGCAGGCGCTCGTCGTCTCCCTGCCGGAGAAGGCGGTCACGACCACGGTCGTCAACCCGGCGCAGGGCTCGTCCCAGTGGTGGAGCGGCAGCGGTGACAACCTGAAGAACACGCTGACCCGGTCCGTGGACCTCACGGGCAAGTCGTCGGCGAAGCTGACCCTCGACGGCTGGTACGACATCGAGGCGAACTACGACTACCTCTACACCGAGGTCTCGACCGACGGCGGCGCCAACTGGACCGCCCTGGACGGCACGGTGGACGGCGCCGCCATCCCGCGGGACGGCAGCGACAAGCCCGCCCTCACCGGCACGGTCGACGCGTACAAGAAGCTCGTGTTCCCGCTCGACGCCTACGCGGGCAAGAAGATCGACCTGCGCTTCCGCTACCAGAGCGACGGCGGCGTTGCGCTCAAGGGCTTCGCGGCCGACGAGCTCAGCGTCATCGCCGACGGCACCGCGCTCTTCTCGGACAACGCCGAGACGGCCGACGCCGCTTGGACCGCCGCCGGCTTCTCCCGCATCGGCGCCTCGTTCACCAAGGACTACGCGCAGTACTACCTCGCGGAGAACCGTCAGTACGTGTCGTACGACAAGACCCTCAAGGTCGGCCCGTACAACTTCGGCTTCTCGACGACCCGTCCGGACTGGGTGGAGCACTACGCCTACCAGACCGGTCTGTTGATCTGGAAGTGGGACACCTCGCAGGCGGACAACAACACCAGTGAGCACCCGGGTGTCGGCCTCGCGCTTCCGGTCGACTCGCACCCGAAGGCGCTGTGGTGGGACAACGGCACGCTGATGCGCAACCGCATCCAGGCCTACGACTCGCCGTTCAGCCTGAACCGCACGAGCGGTATCACGCTGCACAGCGCGGACGTCGCCACGAAGATTCCGTCGTCGAAGGGGGTGTCGGTCTTCAACGACCACACCAGCGACTACTACGACAACCGGAACCCGACCGGCGGTGTCAGGGTCACTGACACCAACACCAAGATCGAGATCGTCAAGCAGGCCAAGGATGGCTCGACGATCTCCCTCAAGGTCGGCCCCGCGGTGAAGTAACAGCATTTTCGCAGGTCAGAAGCGTATCGGCGGCAACCCCTGGCGGGTTGCCGCCGATCGTGTTTAGGTGCCTCCTGTGCCTGGCTTATTGACACCGACATCCGAACCGACTCGCACGGGGGTGTGACCGCATGGCCGCAGGAGGTTTCTGCAGACTGCCGAACGGCAGCGTCGTGGTGGCGCTGAACCTGCCCAGCCCGGCAGGTCCGGCGGGCGGCTGCGTGCGCTTCCTGGTCGTCGCGCCGAACCGCGCCCGCGCCCTGACCAGGCTGCGCAACCTGGGGCTGCGCGCCGTCTACCTCCGGGGCAACGGGTCCCCGCCGAGCCCGGACGAGATCACCGCGGTCCTGCATCACCCCGACGGGCTCATATGGCGCACGGCCCCCGAGAGCGGTTGCACGGAGCTCACCCAGGAGCTGTGGCACCCGGTCAGAACCCTGCTCAGACGCCCGGCACCCCAGCCGTGACCTGGGCGGATGCGGGCCGAGACGGCCCGGGACATGCCACGTCGCCGCCCGGCGCCCGCGTGACGGGTCCGGGCCCGGGCCCGGGATCACGGGCGGCCGGGCTCTAGACCACCGGCTTGCCCGTGAGGTCGATCCCGGCGGCGCGCATCTCCTCCAGCGCCCGCTCGGTCGTCTCCTCCGCCACGCCGGCTGTCAGGTCCAGCAGGACGGTCGTGCGGAAGCCCTGCCGCGCCGCGTCCAGGGCGGTCGCCTTCACGCAGTGGTCGGTCGCGATGCCGACCACGTCCACCTCGCCGATCCCGCGGGCGCGCAGCCAGTCGCCCAGCGGCAGCCCGTTCTCGTCGGCGCCCTCGAAGCCGCTGTACGCCGCCGCGTAGGCGCCCTTATCGAAGACCGCGTCGATCGCGCCGGAGGCGACGGCCGGGGCGAAGTTGGGATGGAAGCCGACCCCCTCGGTCCCGGCCACGCAGTGCGCGGGCCAGGAGTGCACGTAGTCGGGGTTGTCGGCGAAGTGGCCCCCGGGGGCGATGTGCAGATCGCGGGTGGCGACCACGTGCCGGTAGCCGGCCGGGGCCTGCCCGATCAGCTCCGTGACGGCGGCGGCCACGTCGGCACCCCCGGCCACGGCGAGGCTGCCTCCCTCGCAGAAGTCGTTCTGCACGTCTACGACGATCAAGGCGCGGCGCATGGGCTGTGTCCTTCGGCTATGGGGGCGGCAGACAAGGGTGCGGGCCCGGCCGTTGAACTTCCGAGCCTAGAGAATTCCGGGGTGGTGCGGGAGGGGGTATTCGGCTTCCGCGGCCCGCGCGGGCACGCTGCCGTTGCATTCCCGCTCACCGAGGGTTCATGCGCGGTGCCACTCCGGTAACGCCCGCACCACCCGTCCCTGGCATCTCAGACGTATTCGGTGGGGATCACCGGCTCGCCGCGCGAGAGCTGGGTCGCCGACAGCGGCAGCCGGGCGCGGGCCGCCGCGTGCCGGTCGCGTACGACGTCGAGCGGCTCGCGGGACAGGACCTGTCCGCCCTTGACCAACTGGACCAGGAGCTGCCGGTCGGCCAGCTCGGCGGGCACCGGCCCGACGCCGATCACCTCGGCTTCGGCGACCTCTTGTCCGTCCACGCGCCGCGCGGCCCACTTGCGGCCGCCGATGGACGTCTTGCCGCCCGTGGACTTCTTGGCCACCGGCTCCAGCGGAGCCTTCGGGTCGGCCGACTCGGCGCGGGCGACCAGTTTGTAGACCATCGAACACGTCGGATGGCCGGATCCCGTCACGAGCTGGGTGCCGACGCCGTACGCGTCCACGGGCGCCGCCGCGAGCGAGGCGATGGCGTACTCGTCGAGGTCGGAGGTCACGACGATCTTCGTCTCCGTCGCGCCCAGCTCGTCGAGCTGGCGGCGCACCCGGTGGGCGACGAGCAGCAGGTCACCGGAGTCGATGCGCACCGCGCCGAGTCCGGTCCCGGCGACCTCGACGGCCGTGCGGACGGCCTCGGCGACGTCGTAGGTGTCCACGAGCAGCGTGGTGCCGCGGCCCAGCGAGTCCACCTGGGCCCGGAAGGCGTCCCGCTCGTGGTCGTGCAGCAGGGTGAAGGCGTGCGCCGACGTGCCCACGGTCGGGATGCCGTAGCGGAAACCGGCGGCCAGGTCGGAGGTGCTGGTGAACCCGCCGACGTACGCGGCACGCGAGGCGGCCACGGCGGCCAGCTCGTGGGTGCGCCGGGCGCCCATCTCGATCAGCGGGCGGGTTCCGGCGGCGGAGGACATGCGGGAGGCGGCCGCCGCGATGGCGGAGTCGTGGTTGAGGATCGAGAGGATCACCGTCTCCAGGAGCACGCACTCGGCGAAGCTGCCCTCGACCCGCAGGACGGGCGAGCCCGGGAAGTACACCTCGCCCTCGGGGTAGCCCCAGATGTCCCCGCCGAAGCGGTACGAGGCGAGCCACCGCAGCGTGGGCTCGTCCACGATCCCGCGCTCGCGCAGGAAGCCGATGACGTCCGGGTCGAACCGGAAGTTCTCGACGGCGTCCAGGACGCGCCCGGTGCCCGCGAGGACTCCGTAGCGCCGTCCTTCGGGCAGCCGGCGGGTGAAGACCTCGAAGACCGAGCGCCGCTCGGCCGTCCCGGCCGCGAGCGCGGCCTGCAGCATCGTCAGCTCGTACTGGTCGGTGAAGAGCGCCGTAGAGGGAACATCCACCGGCAGCCCAAGGTCCGCTGTGTTCATGGCAGGGATCGTACCCCCATTTCGTCAGTTTGACGATTTCCGTCGGGGTGGCGGTTCCCGGGGCGTTCGAGCCCCTGTTCCGGGGCCCGTTTATGCGGGTGCCCCCCTCTGGTGGGAGCATGGGCGGTGTGACGGCTCCCGCACCTCTAGAGATCGAGAAGACCGAGTCGGCGGAGGAGGTTTTCGCCGTACCCGAGCCGGACGTCCCCTGGGTCACGATCGTCCACAACGACCCGGTCAACCTCATGAGCTACGTGACGTATGTCTTCCAGTCCTACTTCGGGTATCCCAAGGACAAGGCCACCAAGCTGATGATGGACGTGCACCACAAGGGCCGGGCCGTCGTCTCCAGCGGCACGCGCGAGGAGATGGAACGCGACGTGCAGGCCATGCACGGCTACGGTCTGTGGGCCACCCTTCAGCAGGACCGGAAGTAGCCGGCACCCTGTCAACCGACCGCCCGCAGGACCGGAAGTAGCGAACTCACTCCATGCCCGGACACTTCGAACCGCTCCCCGGCGGCGGCGCGGCCGTCGCGCTCGACGAGGTCGAGATCTCCATCATCCGCTCCCTCGCGGTCCAGCTCCTGGAGCTCATCGGTCCCGGCCCCGCGGAGGACGACTCCGCCGACCCGCTCGCCGAGCTGTTCGCCGAGGGCCCCAGCGAACCGCCGAGCGACCCGGTGCTCCTGCGCCTGTTCCCCGACGCCTACAGCGGTCCCGGCGTCGACGCCGGGACCCCCGAGCAGGCCGAGGAGCAGCGCGCCCACTCCGCCGAGTTCCGCCGCTTCACCGAGAACGACCTGCGTGCGGGCAAGCGCGAGAACGCCCTCGCGGTGATCCGCTCGCTGGACGCGCTGACCCCCGGTGGCGACGGGGGAGCGGTCCTGGAGCTGACCGCCGCGCAGTCCGGGCAGTGGCTGCGCGCCCTCAACGACCTGCGCCTCGCCATCGGTTCGCGGCTCGACGTCGTCGACGAGGAGGACACCGACCTCCTCTACCGCCTCCCCGACGAGGACCCGCGCAAGCCGATGGTGATGGCGTACCTCTGGCTGGGCGGCCTCCAGGAGACCCTGGTCACCACCCTTATGCCCTGATCCATCCGAAATCCGCCGCCGGGCACGCCCGTATGAGTGTTCGCTCAGAGGACGCTCAAATCCGAATAACGATCACGTCACCGTAACCGCGCCCTTTGGGGCGCGGTTCGACATTTTGTCCGGTTCTTCCTGTGGTCTGCGCAACACGAGCCGCAGCCGATCAACGCCGCCCCCGTGATAGATCTTCACGACCGCCCGGCAGGACACCACCCATGTCCCGCCGGGTGCGCCACCGAGCCGGCGGACCGCCGGCCAGGCACAGGCTCCACCTGTCCGGGGGGATCGGAAGCCGATGCGAAGCCAAGGGACTGGCTCGTTCCGGTATGGAGAAAGGCGCACCAGACATGACCTCATCGCAGGTCGACAAGAGTCGCGACGGCAGTGAGGCCGTGGGCGGCGACGCCCCCGAAGAGGGGTACGAGCGCGGGCTCGGCAGCCGTCAGGTCCAGATGATTGCGATCGGCGGCGCCATCGGCGTCGGCCTCTTCCTGAACGCCGGGGCGAACATCGCCAAGGCCGGCCCCAGCCTCATCGTGATGTACGCCCTCGCGGGCGTGATCATCTTCTTCATCATGCGGGCGCTCGGCGAGCTCCTGCTCTACCGCCCGGTCTCGGGTTCCTTCGCGGAGTACTCCCGCGAGTTCCTCGGCCCGTTCTTCGGCTACTTCACGGCCTGGACGTACTGGCTGATGTGGGTGGTCACCGGCATGGCGGAACTCACCGCCGCCGCGATCTACATCAACTACTGGTTCCCGTCGATCCACCAGTGGGTGTCGGCGCTGATCTTCCTTGTCATCCTCTTCGTGGCGAACCTGATCTCGGTGAAGGTCTTCGGCGAGATCGAGTTCTGGGCCTCGATGGTCAAGGTCACCGCGCTGATCGGCATGATCGTGATCGGCCTCGGCGTCCTCACCTTCGGCTTCAGCTCCGCCGGTGACACCGCCTCCGTCAGCAACCTGTGGCAGTTCGACGGCTTCTTCCCCAACGGCATCGGCTCCTCCCTGATGACCCTCCAGGGCGTCATGTTCGCCTACCTCGCCGTCGAGCTCGTCGGCGTCACCGCGGGCGAGTCCGAGAACCCCGAGAAGACCCTCCCGAAGGCCATCAACACCCTTCCGTGGCGTATCGCCCTCTTCTACGTCGGCGCCCTCACGGTCATCCTCTGCGTCGTGAAGTGGACCGAGTTCATGCCAGGGGTGAGCCCCTTCGTGAAGGCGTTCGCCGTGATCGGCATCCCGGCCGGCGCCGGCATCGTCAACTTCGTGGTGCTCACCGCCGCCCTGTCCTCCTGCAACTCGGGCATGTACTCCACGGGCCGCATGCTGCGGAACCTGGCCGACAACGGCGAGGCCCCGAAGGCCTTCAACAGGCTGTCCTCCACCAAGACGCCCGCCATCGGCATCACGGTCTCCGTGCTCTTCATGGGCATCGGCGTGGTCCTCAACTACGTCGTCCCCGAGAAGGCCTTCGGCTACGTCACCTCGGTGGCCACCGCGGCCGGCATCTGGACCTGGCTGATGATCCTCGTCAGCCACATCCTCTACCGCCGCGCGGTCGACGCCGGCCGGCTGCCGGCCTCGCCCTTCCCCGCCCCGGGCGGCGCGAAGTGCAGCTATGTCGCCGTCGCGTTCCTCCTCTTCGTCACCGGCCTGATCGCGTACGACGCGGACTCCCGCATCTGCCTGTACGTGATGGCGATCTGGGCCGCCGTCCTGGCCGCCGGCTGGGCGATCCTCAAGGCACGCAACCCCCAGGTCACCGAACGCCGCGAGCCGGAGCTCGAGAACGTCGGCTGACCGCCACCACGGACGCCCGGCCCACCGGGCCACCGCTCAGGACGTCCGGCATACGGGCCGTCCCGTACCACGCCTCGGTACGGGACGGCCCTTCTGTCTATTCTGACCAGCATGCTGACCATCACCGAGGCCCTGTTCGACCGGATCGTCGACCACGCGCGCCAGGACCACCCCGACGAGGCGTGCGGCGTCGTCGCGGGCCCCGCCGGCACCGGCCGCCCCGAGCGCTTCATCCCCATGCTCAACGCGGCCCGCTCGCCCACGTTCTACGAGTTCGACTCCGGCGATCTCCTCAAGCTCTACCGCGAGATGGACGACCGCGACGAGGAGCCCGTCGTCATCTACCACTCGCACACCGCGACCGAGGCCTACCCCTCCCGCACCGACCTCGCCTACGCCAACGAGCCCGGCGCGCACTACGTCCTGGTCTCCACGGCGGACACCGACGACGCCGGCCCCTTCCAGTTCCGCTCCTACCGGATCGTGGACGGTGAGGTCACGGAGGAGGAGGTCAAGGTCGTGGAGAGCTACTGATCTCACCCATCGACCAAAAAGCGTCCGGAATGCGAGATCACACTCCTGGGCCCGTACCGGGAATCGATACGATGAGCTCATGGTTCTGAACGACGTGAGCGACAAGACGCCGGGCATGCTGCTCGTGGCGCGCCTGCACGTCGACCTCTGCAGGCTGCAGAGCGCCATCTGTACGCACTGACCTGCCGCCGCCGTACGGCCGGAGAGCCGCGCCTCCGCAACCGGCGTACCCCCTGCCCCGCCCGCGCTGCCGCGCGTCGTCCGACCTGACTTCCTTCCGACAGGAGCCCGCAACCATGGCCATCGAGGTCCGCATCCCCACCATCCTCCGCACCTACACGAACGGCGAGAAGGCCGTCGAGGGCGGCGGGGCGACCCTCGCCGACCTGTTCACCGACCTCGACACCCGTCACGCGGGCATCCGGGCCCGGATCGTGGACGGCGGCGAGCTGCGCCGCTTCGTCAACGTCTACCTGAACGACGAGGACGTCCGCTTCCTCGACGGCATCAACACCAAGCTCACCGACGGCGACAACGTCACCATCCTGCCGGCCGTCGCCGGCGGCATGGCCTGATCGGACCCTGGTCACCGATGCGCTACGACTCCCCGCTCGCCGCGGTGGGCAACACCCCTCTGGTGCGCCTGCCGCGGCTGTCGCCGTCCGCGGACGTCCGTATCTGGGCGAAGCTGGAGGACCGCAACCCGACCGGTTCCGTCAAGGACCGGCCGGCCCTCCACATGATCGAGCAGGCGGAGAAGGACGGCCGCCTGACGCCGGGCTGCACGATCCTGGAGCCGACCAGCGGCAACACCGGCATCTCCCTGGCCATGGCGGCGAAGCTCAAGGGCTACCGCATGGTCTGCGTCATGCCCGAGAACACCTCCCAGGAACGCCGTGACCTGCTCGGCATGTGGGGGGCCGAGATCATCCCCAGCCCGGCCGCCGGCGGATCCAACACCGCCGTGCGCGTCGCCAAGGAACTCTCCGCGCAGCACCCGGACTGGGTGATGCTCTACCAGTACGGCAACCCGGACAACGCCGGAGCCCACTACGCCACGACGGGCCCGGAGATCCTCGCCGACCTCCCGTCCATCACCCACTTCGTGGCGGGGCTCGGCACCACCGGCACCCTCATGGGCGTCGGCCGCTTCCTGCGCGAACACAAGCCGGACGTCAAGATCGTCGCCGCGGAGCCGCGCTACGACGACCTGGTCTACGGCCTCAGGAACCTGGACGAGGGCTTCGTACCGGAGCTGTACGACGCCTCCGTCCTCACCACCCGCTTCTCCGTGGGCTCGGCCGACGCGGTCACCCGCACCCGGGAACTCCTCCAGCAGGAGGGCATCTTCGCGGGCGTCTCCACCGGAGCCGCGCTGCACGCCGCGATCGGCGTCGGCAACAAGGCCGTCAAGGCCGGAGAGCCGGCCGACATCGCCTTC
This sequence comes from Streptomyces sp. NPDC005070, assembly GCF_053600395.1. Classification (NCBI taxonomy): domain Bacteria; kingdom Bacillati; phylum Actinomycetota; class Actinomycetes; order Kitasatosporales; family Streptomycetaceae; genus Streptomyces; species Streptomyces sp. NPDC005070. The sequence continues at coordinate 17,179 of NZ_JBSFZS010000028.1, forward strand.
GTGGTCGCGGACGGCGGCTGGAAGTACCTGTCGACGGGCGTCTACACGGCGGCGACGACGGAAGAGGCCATCGAGACACTGCAGGGCCAGCTCTGGGCGTAGCCACGTACCGGACTCACCGAGGGGCGCGCGGACCGGTCGACGGTTCCCGCGCCCCTCGTCGTTGCCACGAGCCCGCCGCGGTGCCTCAGCGGGCCAGATAACGGACCTGGTCCCACAGGACCGGATCCACCACACCCACCCGGCGCCGGAAATCGCCCACCGGCACCACCCGCAACTCGTCCGTCTCCAGGAAACTCGGCCGCCCCTGGGAGTCCCCCACGGCCCCGGGCGGCAGGGGGATCACCCCGGGCCGCTCGTCGTGGTACTTGCTGGTGATCTTCGCGACGGTCACCCGCTTACCGCGCACCACGAGCACCAGACACGGCCGGTCCTTGGCCCCCGGCCCGTCCTCGTAGGGAACGTTCGCCCACCAGATCTCCGCCGCCCGCGGCAACGGCCCACCGCGGGCCGTACCGCCCCGGCGAGGTCCCCGGGCCCGGCCCGGCGGACGCGTCCGACCGGCCGGCCGGCGCCCGCGGCGCCCCCAGCCGTCCACCAGCGTCGCGACCAGCGCGAGCAGAACCACCGCCGCCAACGCGAGCCACCAGGACGTGTCCACAGCAATGAAGGTACCGGCGCCCTCGTGCCCCCGCCCGCCCTGCGCGAACCCCGGGCACGCGGAGAGGGGCGTCCGAACTGATCCAAACGCCACCCCTCAGGTCCATCCGAACCGGTGACAGCACAGGTGAGTTCGCCCACAACAGCCCCTGGCGGAGGAGCGACCAACCCTTTTGCGCCTTACGCTCGACGGACCGCACGACCCCCGTCCTCCCCCTTCCAGTAGTCACCCGCCAGCGGAGGTTTCTGCTTTATGAAGCTCACCGTCGTCGGCTGCTCGGGGTCGTTCCCGTCCGCGGAATCGGCCTGCTCGAGCTACCTCGTAGAGGCCGACGGCTTCCGGCTGCTTCTCGACATGGGCAACGGCGCCCTGGGCGAGCTGCAGCGCCACTGCGGTCTCTACGACCTCGACGCGATCTTCCTGAGCCATCTGCACGCCGACCACTGCATCGACATGTGCGCCTACTTCGTCGCGCGCTACTACCGGCACGACGGCGGCCGCTGCGCGCCGCTCCCGGTCTACGGCCCCGAAGGCACCGAGCACCGCCTCACCACGGCCTACGCCGACACCCCCACCGCCTCGTCCATGAGCGAGGTCTTCGACTTCCACACGGTCAAGCCGTCCACGTTCGAGGTCGGCCCCTTCACCGTGCACACCGAACGGGTGGCGCACCCGGTGGAGGCGTACGGCATCCGGGTGGAGCACGGCGGACGTTCGTTGACGTACTCCGGTGACACCGGGGTGACCGGAGCCCTGGACGAACTCGCCCGCGACACGGACCTGTTCCTGTGCGAGGCCGCGTTCACCCACGGCAAGGAGAACATCCCCGGCCTCCACCTCAACGGCCTCGAGGCCGGCGAGACCGCCGCCCGCGCGGGCGCCCGCCGCCTCGTCCTCACCCACATCCCCCCGTGGACGGACGCCTCCACCAACCTGACGGACGCCCGCTCGGCGTACGCGGGCCCGGTGGACCTGGCGGTTCCGGGGGCGATGTACGAGATCTGACGCCCCGGCGTGCACGAAGGCCCCCGGAACCAGACGGTTCCGGGGGCCTTCGGCCGTAGGGGAGGACGGCTCACGCCTTCGTGAGGTCCTCGATCTCCTCCTCGGGCTCACGGCCCGGGGTGGGGAGGTTGAACTTGGTGATCGCGAAGCGGAAGACCACGTAGTAGATCGCCGCGAAGACCAGACCGATCGGGATGATCAGCCAGGGCTTGGTGGCCAGGTTCCAGTTGAGCGCGTAGTCGATGAAGCCCGCGGAGAAGGTGAAGCCCGCGTGGACACCGAGCGCCCAGGTGACCGCCAGGGACAGGGCGGTCAGCACCGCGTGGATCGCGTACAGGAGCGGGGCGATGAACATGAACGAGAACTCGATCGGCTCCGTCACACCCGTCACGAACGAGGTCAGCGCCAGCGAGATCATCATGCCCATCACGGCCTTGCGGCGCTCGGGGCGGGCGGAGTGCGCGATGGCGATCGCGGCGGCCGGCAGACCGAACATCATGATGGGGAAGAAGCCCGACATGAACATTCCGGCGCTCGGGTCACCGGCGAAGAAGCGGTTGAGGTCACCGTGGACCACCGTGCCCGCGGAGTTCTTGAAGTCGCCGATCTGGAACCAGGACACGGCGTTCACGAACTGGTGCATGCCGACCGGGATGAGCGCGCGGTTGATGAGACCGAACAGACCCGCTCCGACCGTGCCGAGACCGGTGATCCACTCGCCGAAGTTGGAGATGCCGTCACCGATCGGCTCCCAGACCAGACCGAAGAAGACGCCCATGGCCGTGCCGACGAACGCCATGATGATCGGCACCAGACGGCGGCCGTTGAAGAAGCCGAGCCAGTCCACCAGCTGCTTGCGGTGGTAGCGCTGCCACAGGACGGCGGACAGCAGACCCATGATGATGCCGCCGAGGACACCGGGGTTGTTGTAGGTCGCCGCTATGTCGGCGCCCTTCTGGATCTTCGCCTCGGTGACCGGGAAGGCCTCGAGCACCTTGCTGTAGACCAGGAAGCCGACCAGGGCCGCGAGCGCGGTGGAGCCGTCCGCCTTCTTGGCGAAGCCGATCGCCACGCCGATGCAGAACAGCATCGCCAGGTTGTCGAAGATCGCGTGACCGGCGGTGGCGAACACCAGCGTGACCTTGTCGGGCAGGTGCAGCTTCTGTGCGATGTCCGGCACTCCCAGACGCAGCAGGATGCCCGCCGCCGGAAGCACGGCGATCGGCAGCTGCAGGCTGCGGCCGACCTTCTGCAGGCCCTGGAACAGGCCGGATCCCCGCTTCTTCGCGGGTGCCGCCGAGACGGTGGCGGTGCTCATAGTTCCTCCATGCGCTGGGCGCTGCCGGGGGACGGGAAGGTACGACAGGGGTCGGCAGCGACCATGTGGTCTACACCACCAGTGGTGTAGACCTGTTTCTAGCACGGTGAAGGCCGGATAAGGAAGGTCCGAATTTTGTGGCCTCGGCCATAACGGGAATAACTGGTTCCGATCATGCCGAAGGCCCCCGGACCGGCAGGTCAGGGGGCCTTCACTGTGAGCAGCGGGCGCGGAACGCTACGCCTTCGTGGTGTCCTCGATGTCCTCCTCCGGCTCCCGCCCCGGAGTCTTCAGATCGAACTTCGTGATCGCGAACCGGAAGATCGCGTAATAGACCGCGGCGAAACACAGCCCGATCGGAATGATCAGCCACGGCTTCGTCGCCAGGTTCCAGTTGATGACGTAGTCGATCAGACCCGCGGAGAAACTGAAGCCGTCATGCACACCGAGCCCCCAGCTCACCGCCATCGACACACCCGTCAGCACCGCGTGCACCGCGTACAGCAGCGGCGCGATGAACAGGAACGAGTACTCGATCGGCTCGGTGATGCCCGTGACGAACGACGTCAGCGCCACCGAGAGCATCAGGCCGCCGATCTCCTTGCGCCGATGCGGCTTCGCGGTGTGCGTCATCGCGAGGGCCGCCGCCGGCAGCGCGAACATCATGATCGGGAAGAAGCCCGTGAGGAACTGCCCCGCGTTCGGGTCGCCCGCCAGGAACATGTTGATGTCGCCGTGCACGACCTGACCGTCGGGCTTCGTGTAACTGCCGAACTGGAACCAGATGGGCACGTTCAGGAACTGGTGCAGCCCGATGACCAGCAGCGCCCGGTTCGCCAGGCCGAACACACCCGAACCCCACGCCCCGAGACCCACCAGCCAGTCGCTGAAGTTCTCCAGCGCGTCACCGATCGGCGGCCACACCCACAGGCACAGCGAGGCGAACGCGATGGACACGAACGCCATGATGATCGGCACCAGGCGCCGCCCGTTGAAGAAGCCGAGCCAGTCCACCAGCTTCGTACGGTGATAGCGCTGCCAGAAGTACGCCGACAGCAGCCCGATGACGATGCCGCCGAACACCCCGGGATTCTGGTACGTGAACTCGGCGACCGAGTTGTCCTCCAACTGGCAGCCCAGCGCGATCTTGACGCTCCCGCCCGGACAGGTCTTCGGGAACGCGCGCAGCACGTTGTAGTAGACGAGGAAACCCACGACCGCCGCCAGCGCCGTCGAGCCGTCCGACTTCTTCGCCATCCCGATGGCCACGCCGACGCAGAACAGCATCGGCAGCCCGAGGTTGCCGTCCAGCAGTGCGCCGCCCGCCGCGCCGATCACCTTGGACAGGTTGTCCCAGCCGAGCCCGTCCGCGCCGAACACATCCGGCTGGCCGAGCCGGTTGAGAATGCCCGCCGCCGGCAGCACGGCGATCGGCAACTGCAGGCTGCGGCCCATCTTCTGCAGTCCCTGGAAGGCCTTGTGCCAACGGGCGCGCGCCGGCGATACGTCACTTACGGCACTCATGGGCGTCCTCCGGGCGGGCCGGTTTGGCGACTACCCGCCCACTGGTGTAGACCAGTTGCGGCGGGTCGCTCTGTCGTGATCGCCATCCTTCGGCACGCACGACACGGCCGCTCGCGAAGTTGGGCCAACTGTGGGTTACTGCGACAAAGCGGTTCGGATCAGGGAGTAGGACATGGCCACCAAGGCTGAGAAGATCGTCGCCGGGCTCGGCGGCATCGACAACATCGAAGAGGTCGAAGGCTGCATCACCCGCCTGCGCACCGAGGTCCATGACGCCTCACTCGTCGACGAGGCCGCCCTGAAGGCCGCAGGCGCCCACGGCGTCGTCAAGATGGGCACCGCCATCCAGGTCGTCATCGGAACCGACGCCGACCCCATCGCCGGCGAGATCGAAGACATGATGTGACCACCGGGAACCACTGAAGCCACCCGGCCCCCGACACGCGCCGCACACCGCTTCAGGAGCCGCACCGGCTCACCCATGAGGGGCTGAATCCGCCACCGGCGGACAGCCCCTCACGCCTGTGCGGATAGGCTCGACACCATGTCTCGAATCGACGGCCGCACCCCCGAACAGCTTCGCCCCATCACCATCCAGCGTGGCTGGAGCAAGCATGCCGAGGGCTCCGTCCTCGTCTCCTTCGGCGACACCAAGGTCTTCTGCACGGCCTCCGTCACCGAAGGCGTCCCGCGCTGGCGCAAGGGCAGCGGCGAGGGCTGGGTCACCGCCGAATACTCCATGCTCCCCCGCGCCACCAACACCCGCGGCGACCGCGAATCCGTCCGCGGCAAGATCGGCGGCCGCACCCACGAGATCAGCCGCCTCATCGGCCGCTCGCTGCGCGCCGTCATCGACTACAAGGCGCTCGGCGAGAACACCATCGTCCTCGACTGCGACGTCCTCCAGGCCGACGGCGGCACCCGCACCGCGGCCATCACCGGCGCCTACGTCGCCCTCGCCGACGCCGTCACCTGGGCCCAGGGCAAGAAGCTCGTCAAGCCCGGCCGCAAGCCCCTCACCGGCACCGTCTCCGCGGTCTCCGTCGGCATCGTCGGCGGCGTCCCCCTCCTCGACCTCCGCTACGAGGAGGACGTCAAGGCCGACACCGACATGAACGTCGTGTGCACCGGGGACGGCCGTTTCGTCGAGGTCCAGGGCACCGCCGAGGCCGAGCCCTTCGACCGCAAGGAACTCAACGCCCTGCTCGACCTCGCCGTCGCGGGCTGCGACGAACTCGCCGCCATCCAGCGCGCGGTACTCGAAGAGGCCTCACAGGCAACCGCGGGTTAACCCTTAGCGTTCTTATGGGTACGGGCGTACGGTCCTGCCGTGCGCCCGCCGGCCCCCTCGGGCGGATCGGGCCGACCGCGCAGCGGACCGGTGCGATGCGGTCGGTGTGGCCGCACCACACCACGCCCACGGGGAGGGACCGTTCCATGGCCGCGCGCCACCACCATCGCCGCCGTACCGCCGCACTTGCCGCCGTCGCCGCACTCGTCGTCCTGCCGGCGGCCGTCGGCTGCGACGCCGTCAGCAAGGCGCTCGACTGTGTACAGACCGCCGACTCGATAGCCGACAGCGTCACCGACCTCCAACAGGCCGTCGAGAACGCGGCGAACGACCCGTCGCAGACCGACGCGTCGCTCAACGCCATCGAGAACAACCTCGACAGGATCGGCGACCAGACCGACAACGCCGACGTCAACAAGGCGGTCGACGAGCTGAACAAGGCCGTCGCGAACGTCCGAACAGCCGTCAAGAACGGCGACGCGACCCCCGACATCAGCCCCGTCACGGCCGCGGCGGGCGAACTGACGAAGGTGTGCACGCCGTAAGAGGCGTCAGCGGGCGGGGGCGGCGGGCGCACGGGAAACCCGGCCCCCGAAGCGGGCTGCGGGACCGTCAGGAACCGGTCCCGGACCGGATTCGGCGATACTGGCGGGCATGACCCGCCTGATCCTCGCCACCCGCAACGCCGGAAAGCTCACCGAGTTGAAGGCGATCCTCGCCGACGCAGGGCTCACCCATGACCTCGTCGGCGCGGACGCCTACCCCGACATCCCCGACGTCAAGGAAACCGGCGTCACCTTCGCCGAGAACGCCCTGCTCAAGGCCCACGCCCTCGCCCGGGCGACCGGCCTGCCCGCCGTCGCCGACGACTCGGGCCTGTGCGTCGACGTCCTCAACGGCGCCCCCGGCATCTTCTCCGCCCGCTGGGCCGGCCGCCACGGCGACGACCGGGCCAACCTGGACCTGCTCCTCGCCCAGCTCTCCGACATCGACGCCCCCCACCGGGGCGCCCACTTCGCCTGCGCGGCGGCGCTCGCCCTGCCGGACGGCACGGAACGCGTGGTCGAGGGCCAGTTGCTCGGCACCCTCCGCCACACCCCCACCGGCACGAACGGCTTCGGCTACGACCCGATCCTCCAGCCGGACGGCGACACCCGCACCTGCGCGGAACTGACACCCGCGGAGAAGAACGCGATCAGCCACCGGGGGAAGGCGTTCCGGGCCCTGGTGCCGGTGGTGCGGGAGCTGTTGGGCTAGCCCGGCCCGCGGGAGCCGCACGCATGGAGGCCCGGTCCGGATGTCCGGACCGGGCCTCCACTTCGTAGCTGTGCGGTCGGTGGGACTCGAACCCACACGGGATTTCTCCCACGGGCACCTAAAACCCGCGCGTATAGCCCATTCCGCCACGACCGCGTCAAATCGAACATCTTGCCTGTCCGTGCTGCTCCGTGCCGATCAGTGTACGGGTGACTCCGCACCGACTGAAGGTCGCCCATCTTTTCGGCGGCACCATGTCGACGTCAGTGCACGGCAGTTCGGGCACGGGTATCGCAGGTATTCGGCTCGATTGTCCAGGCGGTCGCCGTTGACGTGGTCGATCTGCAAGGTGATCGGCTGGCCCGACCACTCACCGGTGTCGAGATCGAGGCGAAGGCTTCGGAGATGACCGCATCCGGGGCTTGCGACCGGGGGATCAGTGGCCCGATGTCGCCTTCAGGCCTACCACCGACGCCAGGAGCAGGCAGATGAAGAAGATGCGGGCCGCTGTCGCCGGTTCGCCCAGGAGGGCCATCCCCAGGATCGCGGCGCCGGCCGCGCCGATGCCGACCCAGACGCCGTAGGCGGTGCCGATGGGGAGCGATTTGGCCGCGTAGGAGAGGAGGACCATGCTCGCGACGATTCCCGCGCCGGTCAGGATGCTCGGGACGGGACGCGTGAAGCCGTCTGTGAACTTCATTCCGATCGACCAGCCGACTTCGAGCAGACCGGCGACGATCAGCAGGACCCAGGCCATGGGAGGTACCTCCGGGAGACGACGGCATCACAGGGTGCGTCGTCTTTGCCAGGCCCGGTACGGCGCGTCTCGTCGGGGTCCTTCCAAGGTAGCAAAAGAATGGCAAAAGGGGCTGGTGACCATGGTCACCAGCCCCTTCAGGCGGCGTGTGCCCTACAAATACAAGCCCGTCGAGTCCTCGGACCCCTCGAAGCGGTCCGCGGCCACGGCGTGCAGATCCCGCTCGCGCATCAGCACGTACGCGGTCCCGCGCACCTCGACCTCGGCCCGGTCCTCGGGGTCGTACAGGACCCGGTCGCCCGGCTCCACCGTGCGGACGTTCTGTCCGACCGCGACGACGTCGGCCCAGGCGAGACGGCGGCCGACGGCCGCCGTCGCGGGGATCAGAATGCCGCCGCCGGAGCGCCGCTCGCCCTCGGCGGCGTCCTGCCGTACCAGCACGCGGTCGTGCAGCATCCGGATGGGCAGCTTGTCGTCATGGGTGCTGTGCGTTTCACGGTTGGCGCTCACGCCCTGAACCTACCTGTCCCGGCCGGTTTCGTACGTGGGTGGGTCATCGGTCAGCCTTTGCGGCGCCGCGTGCCCACCACGAGCAGTCCCACGAGCCCCACCGCGACCAGAGCCACCGGCACGATGCGCTCCAGCCGGGGCGCGCCGTCCTCCGAGACGAACTGGCCCTTCACATCGCCCACGACGCGGTTGACGCCGACGTAGGCGCGCCCCAGCGTGTGGTCGATGTTGGAGGCCACCTTCGCCCTGGCGTCTCCGACGATGGTCTTCGGGTGCACCCGTACGCCGATCTCGTCGAGCGTGTCGGCGAGGGTTGTGCGGCGGTGCTTGATGTCCGCCTCGATCTGCGCCGGAGTCCTGGTATCCGGCGTTCTCGACGTATCCGACACCGCGCTGCCTCCGTGGTCGTGTAGTGACTCCCTGATTCGGACAGTCTGTCAGTTCGTACCGGACCGCACCCCTCGGCACCCCCCATTACGCTCGTTCCGTATCCATTCCACCGGCCACGTGAGGTTCCGATGAGCGAGCGACTCCAGCCCGGCGACACCGCCCCCGCCTTCACCCTGCCCGACGCCGACGGCAACGAGGTCTCCCTCGCCGACCACAAGGGCCGCAAGGTCATCGTCTACTTCTACCCGGCCGCGCTCACCCCCGGCTGCACGAAGCAGGCCTGCGACTTCACGGACAACCTGGAGCTGCTGGCGGGCGCCGGTTACGACGTGATCGGTGTCTCCCCGGACAAGCCCGAGAAGCTGGCGAAGTTCCGTGAGAAGGAGTCGCTGAAGGTCACCCTGGTCGGGGACCCCGACAAGACGGTCCTGGAGGCGTACGGGGCCTTCGGCGAGAAGAAGCTGTACGGCAAGACGGTCGTCGGTGTCATCCGCTCCACGGTCGTCGTGGACGAGGAGGGCAAGGTCGAGCGGGCGCTGTACAACGTGAAGGCGACCGGGCACGTGGCGAAGATCATCAAGGACCTGGGCATCTGATCGCCATCTCTGGCATGACGACCCCGCTCAGTGCCTCCCCCTCCGGGGTGTGAGCCCGCTCAGTGGTCCCTGGCCCGCGGTGCTGCCCGTGGTGCCGGTGTCGGTGGGGTCTCCGCCGGTCGTGGTGCCGGCCGAGGCGTCGCCGGTCGTGGTGCCGTCCGTCGTGGCGGTTCCGGTGGTGCCTCCGTCCGTGGGGGTGCCACCGGTGGTGCCGGCCGTGGTCCCGCCGTCGGTGTGACCCGGGGTGTGGCCGTCGGTCCGGCCCGGGGTGTGGCTCTGTCCCGGGGTCCGGCCGTTCGGCGTCGCCGGTGCGCTGCCGCCTGCCCCGCCGACCTCCTCGCCGCCGTCCGTGCCGCCGTCGTTCTGTCCGCCGGTGGCGTCCGGGTCGTCGGTGGCGTCGCCGGGGTCGTACATCTCCTCGGCGCCCGGCTGGAGTTCGAGATCGAAGTCCGAGACCTCGGTTCCCTCCAGGGCGTTCCGGGTGAACTGGGCCCAGATCTGCGCGGGGTAGCCGCCGCCGTTGACGCGGGCCTGTCCGAGGGCGCCGTAGAGGGACTTGTGGGCGCCGGTGGCGGGGTCCTGGCCCATGACGGCGACGACGGTGGCGAGGTCGGGGGTGTAGCCCGCGAACCATGCGGCGGTGTCCTCCTCCGCCGTGCCGGTCTTGCCCGCGGCGGGCCGGCCGGCGTTCTGCGCGGCCTGCCCGGTTCCGCCGTCGACGACGCTCTGGAGCATGGAGGTCGTCGTGTCGGCGGCCTCGCGGCTCACGGCCTGCCGGTCGGCCGACCCCTCGTCGTCCTGGGCCGGCAGCTTCACGTTCTGCGACCCGTCCTTGGTGATCTTCTCCACGAGGGTGTACGGGCCGTGCCTGCCGTGGTTGGCGAGCGTGGCGTAGGCCTCCGCCATGTCGAGGACGCTGGCGGTGGCCGGGCCGAGCGCGATGGAGGGGGAGGCGGTGAGGTCGGGGGTGTCGGCGGGCAGGCCGAGGGCCACGGCGGTCTTCTTCACGCTCGTGGGGCCGACGTCGACGGCCATCTGCGCGTACACCGAGTTGACCGACCTGTCGGTGGCGGTGCGCACGGAGATGTCCCCGTACGATTCGCCGTCCTCGTTCTCCGGTGCGTAGGTGCTGCCGTTCCAGCCCCGCACGGGCCGCTGATCGGTGCCGTCGTAGACGGTGTTCGGGGTGATGGCGCGGCCGTCCTGGGTCCGTGCGCCGTTCTGGACGGCCGAGGCGAAGACGAACGGCTTGAAGGTGGAGCCGACCTGGTAGTCGCGGCGGGTGGCGTTGTTGACGTACTGCTTGGTGTAGTCGATGCCTCCGTACATCGCGAGGACCTTGCCGCTGGAGGGGTCGATGGCGACGCCGCCGGCGCGGACGTAGGTGTCCGCCTTGCGGTTCTCCTTGTCGAGCCGGTCCGTCACCTGGTCGTTCACGGCCTCCACGAAGGCGTCCTGCTTGGCCTTCTGGAGGGTGGTGGTGATGCGGTAGCCGCCGCGGGTGAGGGTGTCCTCGTCGAGGATTCCGTTGGAGGTGAGATAGGCGGTCACGGCCTGGACGAGGTAGCCGCGCTGGCCGGACAGTCCCGCCGAGCCCCTGGCCTGCCGGGGGGCCGGGAAGGAGACGCGGTCGCGTGCGGCCCGGGTCAGCCACTTCTGTTTGACCATGCCGTCGAGGACGTAGTTCCAGCGGGCGAGGGCCCCGGCCTTGTTCTCGGGGTGCGCGATCACGTCGTACTCGCTGGGCGCGTTGAGCAGGGCGGCGAGGTAGGCGCCCTGGCCGACGGTCAGGTCCTTGGCGTTCACGCCGTAGTAGGCCTGGGCCGCGGCCTGGATGCCGTAGGCGTTGCGGCCGTAGTAGCTGGTGTTGAGGTAGCCCTCCAGGATGTCGTCCTTGCTCTTCTCCCGGTCGAGCTTGATCGAGATGAAGAACTCCTTCACCTTCCTGGTGACGGTCTGTTCCTGGCCCAGGTAGTAGTTCTTGACGTACTGCTGGGTGATGGTCGAGCCGGACTGTCTGCCCTTGCCGGTGACGGTGTTCCAGCCGGCGCGCACCATCGCCTTGGGGTCGATGGCGGATTCGCTGTAGAAGTCGCGGTCCTCGGCGGCGAGGGTGGCGTGCTGGGCGTCCTTGGAGATGTGGTCGAGGGTGACGTTCTCGCGGTTGACGTCGCCGTCGCGGGCGAGCTGGCTGCCGTCGGCGTACAGGAAGACGTTGCTCTGCTTGACCGCTGCGGCGTTCGCGGAGGGGATCTCGACGAGGAAGTAGCCGAGCGCGAAGAGGCCGGCCAGGAGCAGTGCCGTGCCGAGGACGGTGCCGAGCAGCATGCGCCAGGTCGGGACGAGTCTGCGCAGGCCGGTCCGCTTCGGCCGCTGCTCCCGCTTCCGCTTCTGCTTCGCCGTCTGTGCCGCCGGCTGCTTCTGGTTCTGCTGCGCGCCGGGGCGTGCGCCCGGTCCGCCCGGTCCTGTTCCCGGCCCCGACCGCCGGCCCGTCTGCGGTCCCGCCGCGGGGGACGGGTTCGGGTGGGGACCCGCTTCCGGTTCCCTCGGTGCCCAGCCCTGGCTGCGCTGCTGCGGCTCGTCGCTCATCTGTTCGCCGGACTCCTGTTTCGCATCGTACGTAGTCGTACGCCCTCATACGCCTGGTGCGCCCCGTATGAAGACTCTCGCACCATGTGTTCCGTTCCTCGATCCCGGCACGCGTCCCGCCGGAAAATGCCTGGCGGCCCGCGCGGGGCCGGTACTAGGCTCCTGCGCTTTGGCTCAACGCTGAGGAAAGGGACGGGTTGTGGGCACGGCGCGGTTGTACGCGGCTGTCGCGGCCGGCGGGTTCCGGCGGTACGCCACCTATCGGGTCGCCACCGCCGCCGGGGTCTTCACGAACACCGTCTTCGGGCTGATCCTGGCGTACCTGTTCATCGCCCTGTGGGACAGCAGGCCGCACCTCGGCGGCTACGACCAGGCGCAGGCGCTCACCTATGTGTGGGTCAGCCAGGGGCTGCTGATGGTGGTCGCGATGATGGGCGGCGGTTTCGAGGACGAACTGATCGAGCGCATCCGTACGGGTGACATCGCGATCGACCTGTACCGGCCGGCCGACCTCCAGGTGTGGTGGCTCGCCCAGGACATGGGCCGGGCGCTGTTCCATCTGCTGGGCCGCGGAGTGGTGCCGCTGCTGTTCGGCGCGCTGGTCTTCGACCTGGCGCTGCCCTCGGATCCGCTGACCTGGCTCGCCTTCCTGGTCGCGGTCGCGCTCGGGGTGGTCGTCGGGTTCGCGATCCGCTTCCTGGTGGCGCTGTCCGCGTTCTGGCTGATGGACGGTGCGGGGGTGGCGCAGCTCACCTCCATCGCGGGGATCTTCTGCTCCGGGATGCTGCTGCCGCTGAACGTCTTCCCGGGCGCGCTCGGCGAGGTCGTACGGGCGCTGCCGTGGTCGTCGCTGATCCAGGCGCCCGTGGACGTCCTGCTCGGCACGGCGGATCCGCTGGGCACGTACGCGGTGCAGGCCGCCTGGGCGACGGCGCTGCTGGCGGCCGGGCGGCTGGTCCAGTCGGTGGCGACACGGAGGGTGGTGGTCCAGGGTGGCTGATCCGGTGGAGCGGGGGACGGGGGTCGTGGCGGGCCCGGCGCGGGAACGGGAGGCTGAGCGGGAGCGGGAGCGGGAGCGGGGTGCGGCCGGGCGGGCCGGTGCGACGGTGCGGGCGCTGGAGTTCCGGCCGTTCGAACGGCAGGGCGCGTACGAGCGGCTGCGGGACGGGCTCCGGGCCTACCGGCTGATCACCGCGATGTGGATCCGCTCGACGATGGCCTACCGGGCCTCCTTCGCGATGACCGCCTTCGGGAACTTCGCGGCGACCGCGCTCGACTTCGTGGCGATCCTGCTGATGTTCTCGCGGGTCGACCGGCTGGGCGGCTACAGCCTGCCCGAGGTCGCCCTGCTCTACGGGGTGTCCGGTACCGCGTTCGGGTTCGCGGACCTCGCCCTCGGCTCGATGGACCGGTTGGGACGCCGGGTGCGCGACGGCACCCTGGACACCCTGCTGGTGCGCCCGGCGCCGGTGCTCGCGCAGGTCGCCGCGGACCGTTTCGCGCTGCGCCGCCTCGGCCGGATCACCCAGGGACTCCTCGTCCTCGGGTACGCCCTCGCCGTCCTCGACATCCACTGGACGCCGCTCAAGGTGTTGATGATGCCGATGATGCTGCTCAGCGGCGCGGCGATCTTCTCGGCGGTGTTCGTGGCGGGCGGGGCGTTCCAGTTCGTCGCGCAGGACGCCTCCGAGGTGCAGAACTCCTTCACGTACGGCGGCAATACGCTCCTGCAGTACCCGCCGACCGTGTTCGCCAAGGACATGCTGCGCGGGGTGACGTTCGTCCTTCCGCTCGCCTTCGTCAACTGGCTGCCCGCGCTGTACGTGCTGGGGCGGCCCTATCCGCTCGACCTGCCGGTGTGGGTCGCGTTCGCACCACCGGCCGTGGCGGCGCTCTGCTGCGCGCTGGCCGGGCTCGCCTGGCGTGCGGGGCTGCGCGCCTACCGGAGTACGGGAAGTTAGGGGAACAGACGTGGCCATCGCGGCGGACAGGGAGTCGGCGGGTCCGGGCGGGGAACCGGGTGCGCGGACCGGGTTCATCGAGCTCGACGGGGTCGAGAAGGTCTTCGACGTGCGCAGGAGGACGGGGTTCCTGCGCGGCGAGCGGCGGCAGGTGCGGGCCGTCGACTCGATCTCGTTCACCGTGGAGCGCGGTGAGATGGTCGGCTACATCGGGCCGAACGGCGCCGGCAAGTCGACAACGATCAAGATGCTCACCGGCATCCTCACTCCGTCCGGCGGCAGGCTGCGGGTCGCCGGTCTCGACCCGTCCCGCGAGCGCACGCGTGTCGCGCGCCGGATCGGGGTCGTGTTCGGGCAGCGGACCACGCTGTGGTGGGACCTCCCGCTGATCGACTCGTACCGGCTCATGCACCGGATGTACCGGGTGCCGGACGCGCGGTTCCGGGAGAACCTGGACCGCTGTGTCGAACTCCTGGAGCTCGGCGCCCTGTTGGACGTGCCGGTACGGCAGTTGTCGCTGGGGCAGCGGATGCGCGGCGACATCGCGGCGGCCCTGCTGCACGACCCCGAGGTGCTCTATCTCGACGAGCCGACGATCGGGCTCGACGTGGTGAGCAAGGTGCGGGTCCGGGAGTTCCTGCGGGATCTGAACGCCGAACGCGGCACGACGGTCCTGCTCACCACGCACGACCTCACCGACATCGAGCAGTTGTGCCGTCGGGTGATGGTCATCGACCACGGGCGGCTGATGTACGACGGCGCGCTGAGCGGGCTGCACGAGGTGGGGGAGAGCGAGCGGACCCTGGTCGTGGACCTGGAGCGCGAACTGCCCCCGATCGAGCTGGAGTCGGCGCGGGTGGTGAAGGTGGAGGGGCCGCGTCAGTGGCTGGCGTTCCCCGCCGCGACGTCGGCCGCTCCGCTGGTGGCGCGGATCGCGGCGGAATATCCGCTGGTGGACCTTTCGGTACGGGAGCCGGACATCGAGGCGGTCATCAGCCGTATGTACGCCGGGAAAACAGGGGCGTAGCGGGGCGGCCGCACAGGTGGTGCGGATGGCCCCCGGGCGGGGGACCTCGTAGGCTGCTGCCATGACCGACGAACTCCCGGAGCTGCGTGCCTCCGACGCCGATCGTGAACGTGTCGCCGAACAGCTCAGGGACGCCCTCGCGGAGGGCCGCCTCGACATGGAGGAGTTCGAGGAGCGGCTGGAGGCGACGTACGCGGCCCGTACGTACGGGGAGTTGACGCCGATCACCCGCGATCTGCCGGGAGCGGTGACGTCCCCTCGGGTCTCCATGGTCAAGCAGCCCGTGGACGATGGTAGTTGGGGCTCTCGAATCGTCGGCGGCGAGGGAACGTCTTCGTGGGGTGTGGCGGTTCTGTCCGGCTTCGAGCGCAAGGGCCGCTGGACGGTGCCGAAGCGCTTCAACTCCTTCACCTTCATGGGCGGCGGCGAGATCGACCTGCGCGAGGCGAACTTCGCGGACCGTGAGGTCGTCGTCAACTGTGTCGCGGTCATGGGCGGGTTGAACGTCATCGTGCCGCCGGGCGTCGAGGTCGTGGTCCGCGGTATCGGCATCATGGGCGGCTTCGACCACCGTGAGGAGGGCCGTCCGGGCGACCCCGGCGCGCCTCGGGTGATCGTCACCGGGTTCGCCTTCTGGGGTGGGGTCGGCGTGGAGCGCAAGCTCACCCGTGCCGAGCGCCAGCGCCTGAAGGAGGAGCGCCGGCAGGAGAGGCTGGAGCGCCGGGAGGCCCGCAAGGAGCTTCAGGGCTCCCGGGGCGGTGGCCTCGACGACATGTTCGACGCGCTCGACGAGGCCCGCGACCTGATACGCGAGCGCCACGACGAACGCCGTGAGCGTCACGAGGAGCGTCACCTGCGCCACGAGGAGCGCAGGGACCGCGACCGGGAGCGCCGCGAGGACCGCCGACGGCGGCACGACGGGGACTACTGAAGTCAGGGCGCGGGGTGGGTCAGTCGGCTTCCGGCCGATCAGAACTCCGCCGCTCCGGCGGATCACCCTTCCGCCCCCTCCGGCGGATCACAGCTCCGCCGGAACCGCGCCCTTCAGTTCCTTCAGGTCGAACACCTCGGCCATCCGGCGGAACCCCTGGTCGCTGGGGTGCAGATGATCGCCCGAGTCGTAGTCGGTCCGCAGCCGGCGATGGTCGTACGGGTCCCGCAGCGCGGCGTCGAAGTCGACGACGGCGTCGTACACCTTCCCGGCCCTGATCTCCGCGTTCACGGCCTGGCGTACGGCCTCCCGGTTGTCGGTGTAGCCGCGGTGCCCCTGGAAGGGCATCAACGTGGCGCCGACGACCCGCAGTCCGCGGGCGTGGGCCTGCCGCACCAGGGTCCGCAGGCCGTCGGTCACGGTGGTCGGATCGACCTGGTTCGGGTTGCGCAGGATGTCGTTGACGCCGAGGTCGATGACGACGGCCTCGACGTTCGTACGGTCGAGCACGTCGCGGCCGAACCGGCTGAGCCCGCTGGGGTTGTCGGCCGGCCGGCCGAGCCCCGCCGCGAGGACCTGGTTCCCGCTGATGCCCTGGTTGACGACGCTGTAGCGGGGCGTGTCACCGGACCCGGCCGCGGTGCGCAGCCGCTCCGAAAGGACGTCCGTCCAGCGGCTGTTGGCCCCCACGGTCGAGGTGATGCCGTCGGTGAGGGAGTCGCCGAGGACGACGACGGTGCCCGTGGCGTCGTCGCTGAGCACGTCGAGCGCGGTCAGGTAGCGCCAGTACGGGCTCTGTTCGGCGTACGAGGCGGCGCTCACGTCCTCCGTGCGGTCGGCGTCGGCCACGTACGAGATCTGCTGGGCGTGCGGGTGGTAGGTGACCGGGCCGGACGGGGTCGGCGAGTACGTCGTGACGAGGACGTCCACGTCGTGCGGGACACGTACGCGTACGGCATCGCTCGTCACCTGCCGGCCGACCGGGATCTCGACGCTCGTGGCACCGCCGAACGTGAGGCGGCGCATGGTGTCGACGGTGGCGGCGGCGCTGTTCGCGGTCGCGGCGACGGCGATCGTCGCGTGCGTGACGACCAGGGGCTGCTGCCCGTAGAGATTGGACAGCGTGATGCGGGCACTCGTACCCCCGGCGGCCGTGTGCACGACGTTGCGCACGGAGCGGCCCGCCATTCCGTACGGCTCCGTGCCGGGCTCGGCTCCGGCCGGGGAGGCGGACCAGGCGCCGACCCAGGTGCCGGTGGAGGCGGGGGCGGCGTCGTGCGACGTGTGGCCACCGGCCACCGCGGCCTTGGCGTCGGTGCCGTCGTCCGCGCCGACGCCGATGTATATGGCGGCTGAAAGGATCACGACCACGGAAAGGATCGCGGTGAGCAGGGCATAACCGTGACGCTTGGTCATGCGGTGCGTGTCTCCTCGGACGAGGGAGCCCGAGGCTCCGAATGTGATCACTCCATGATGCGTCATGGGTCGGGAGAGCGACGATGCGCCCCCTAGGGGACACCCCTGGTCGATTCCCCATCCGAACAGACGCCGGGAACTCCTGGGGCGTTCCAGGAGTCGGTGAGAAGAGAGTGAGAAAGGGACACTGTGTACGAGGCGTGACGTGGCCTGCGAACGGGTGGAGTGAATGGGACGCACGAATTCGGGTGAAGGGGACGGCATGGAGCAGCATGCCCGACCCGCCGACGCCGCGAACTCCGGCGACGCCGCGAAGGGCGCTGGGGCCGCTGACGCCGAGGGCACCGCGGACACCGCGGGCACCGGGGCGACGGACGCCGGTGCCGCGCGTGCCGCGGGTGCCGCCGGTACGGCGAGGGCCGTTGAGGCCGCGGACACCGGCGAGGCCGCCGGTTCCGGGAAGGCCGTCGACACCGGCGGGGCCGCCGACACCGCGGGCACCGGCGAGGCCGCTGGTGTCGGGAAGGCCGCCGGTGCCGCGAGTGGCCGGACGGCCTTCGTGCCGGGGCGGGCGATGAACACCTTCAGCCCCGCCGACGAGGAGAAGCGCCGCGGGGTGCGCCGGATGAAGGCGACGGCCACCGGCCTGCTGCTCTTCGTCGCCCTCGTCTACGTGCTGGCGAAGTGGGCCTCGAACGAAGGCGCGGGTGCCTGGGCCGGCTATGTCGCGGCGGCCGCCGAGGCGGGCATGGTCGGCGCGTTGGCCGACTGGTTCGCGGTCACGGCCCTCTTCCGGCACCCGCTCGGCCTGCCCATCCCGCACACCGCGATCATCCCCACCAAGAAGGACCAGCTCGGCGTCTCGCTGGGCGAGTTCGTCGGCGAGAACTTCCTCTCCGAGGAGGTCGTCCGCCAACGGCTGCGCGCGGTGGGCATCGGCAGCAGACTGGGCGCCTGGCTCGCCGATCCCGAGCACGCGGACCGGGTCACGGCCGAACTGGCCGCCGCGCTCAGAGGCGCCCTGACCGTGCTGCGCGACTCCGACGTCCAGGCCGTCGTCGGGGAGGCGATCACGCGCCGCGCCGACGCCCAGGAGATCGCGCCCGGCATAGGGAAGATGCTGGAGAAGATCGTCCTGGACGGCGGCCACAAGCGGTTCGTCGACCTGGTGGTGGTCCGTGCGCACGACTGGCTGGTGTTCCACGACACGCAGGTGATGGACGCCGTCCAGGGCGGCGCGCCGGGCTGGACCCCCCGTTTCGTCGACAAGAAGGTCGGCGAACGGGTCTACAGGGAACTGCTCCGCTTCGTCACCGAGATGCGCGACTCCCCGACCCACCCGGCCCGCGGCGCCCTCGACCGGTTCCTCACCGACTTCGCGTCCGATCTGCAGTCCGACACGGACACCCGCGCGCGGGTGGAGCGGCTCAAGGGCGAGGTGCTGGGCCGCGGCGAGGTCCAGGACCTCATCGCCTCCGCCTGGACGGCCGTGCGGTCGATGATCGTGTCCGCGGCGGAGGACGAGCGCAGTGAGCTGCGGCTGCGCGTGCGGGCCTCCCTGCTGTCCCTCGGTGCCCGGATGGCGACGGAGCCCAAGCTCCAGGCCAAGGTGGACGGCTGGGTGGAGGGGGCCGCTGTGTACGTCGTGACGACCTACCGCAAGGAGATCACCTCGCTCATCACGGACACGGTCGCGGGCTGGGACGCCGAGCACACGACGAGGAAGATCGAGGCACACATCGGCCGCGACCTGCAGTTCATCCGGATCAACGGCACGGTGGTCGGCTCACTGGCCGGACTGCTGATCTACGTGGTGTCACGTGGGCTGGGGGCTTGACGGGCCGAAGGGCGGGAACCCGGCGGAGGCCAAGGCCGAGCGGCGCTCGCTGGAGGACAGCGCGGCGCCACTGTCGAGGCACCCTCGGCAGCCGCCGCCTCACCGGCGTCCACCGCACGGGCGAGCTGAACCGGGCTCCGGCCCGCGCGAGCGGTTCCTTCCAACTCCCCGGTTCCGCGACGCTTCGTCGCTCGTCCACGGTTCTGAGTACGCGTACTCTGTCGCGGCCCCGCCGGGCGCGTGACCCTCGTACGCATGACCGAGAAACTGCTCCGCCCTTTGCGAACGCGCCCTTGGCCGGAACGCTGGCTGACGCGTGTGCTCGGCGCCGCCCTCTCCTGCGCGGCGTACCTGATCTGTCTCCCCTGGGATCTGCGCGGCCGCCCGGAGACGCCGGGCTCCACCGTGGAGACCACCCCCGTGACCGGTACGGGTGTCCTCGCCCTCGCCGCGGTCCTGCTGCTCCTGGCCGTCCACTTCGGACTCCGGGACGCGCTGGCCTGGCCGTTGCTGCTGGTCGCGGCACCCCCGGCGATCCTGCTCCACGTGTCGCTGCGGACCCACCCGGGACCCCCGGACGGCCTGGCCGGGGTGTGGCCGCTGACCTGGGCGGCCGTCACGCTGCTCGGGGCCACCTCCGTGCTGGTCGTGAGCGCGGTGGCACGCCAGTTCAGGACGGACCTGGCGGACGCCCTGGAGGAGGAGCGGGTCCTGGCCGGGCAATGGTGACGTGGAAACACGCGGGACCCGGGCCGGCCGGCCCGGGTCCGCCCGCCGCCCGCCCAGGCCCGCTCACTGCCCGTAGAAGTACTGCGAGCTCTTCTCGTTGAAGTACGAGGCGTAGACGCGCCCGAGGACCGGCTTGCCGCGGTACATCCCCACGTACTGACGCGAACTGTCGACCACGACGGGCCGTGTCATGCAGGCGAACTTGACCCGCTGCTGCGCCTCGGCCCACTGCACGGCCGCCGGGTCGACCCGGTCGCTGACGAGCAGCGGGAAGGCGCCGATGCCGTTCTGGAATCCGACGGGCAGACCGCCCTTGGTGTCCTTGGCGTACTTCATCACCTGGTCGGTGAAGCCGGAGATGGCCTGCACGGTTATCTCCGGGACGACCGCGGCCACCGTGAACAGGTGCAGCTTCGTCCCCATCCAGCGCATCCGGAACTCGGCCCGTCGCCCCACGAGTACGGGCACCCCGGCCCAGTCCTCCCACCGCGTGGCACATCCGTCGGCGGTCAACTGCCGCTCCAAGAAGGTCAGATAGGTGCCCGGTGCGGATTGCTGCTGGTTTGCGTCCATGGCGGGATCCTAGGGCCCGCGGGCGGCGGCCGGAACGGGGGCCGCCTGATCGGCTAGGCGCCCGTCGTGGACCCCGGCCGGATGATCATCAGGACGGTGACGGTGGCCCACAGCAGGTTGAAGATCCCGGTGAACATGGCGAGCCGCACGGTCGCCGCACGGTCGACGGTCCTGTCCTGGACGGCTCCCTCCAGGATCGCGCTCTGCCGGGGCAGGACCAGTGCGGCGAGGACCACGGCCGCCAGCGCCGTCAGCGCGATCGAGACGATCAGCCAGGTGTCGCCGAGGACGCCCATGTCGCTCGCCGTGGCGAACCCGAAGACGGGAACGACGACGCCCGCCACGGCATACACCTGGCAGATGCGGTGCAGGAGCCGGGTGGTGGCGAGGGCGCTCGGGTCGTCCGGCGCTTCGAGAACCTTGCGCGCGGCCGGCGGGAACATGCTCGCGGCGACGGTGACGGGCCCGATGGCGACGATCGCGGCGATGACGTGGACGGCGAGGAGGAACTTGGTCACGGGGTGACGGTAGAGGCCGGGCGGATCATGGAGAAGTGGCACTTTTGCCAGGGGGCAACGGATTCTGGCCAGAGCCTTTTGGTCGAGGTCGCCAGGGTTGCCGGGTCGCCGAGGTGCCGGGGTTGCTGGGGTCGCCAGGTCGCCAGGGTGAGGGAGCGGACGCGCCGCAGACGCGCCACGACGGCGGAACCCGACATACGGGCCTGGCGAGAACCTGGTGGATGCCTCGGCGCCTGGCGGGAACCCGGCGTATGCATAGGCTCTGGTCATGCATACCGTGGCCGTCCTGGCGCTCGACCAGGTCATCCCGTTCGATCTCGCAGCCCCGATCGACACGTTCGGCTGGGCCCGGCTGCCCGACGGCCGTCCGGCGTACCGGACCCGGGTGTGCTCGGTCACGGCCGACGCGGAGGTGAGCGCGGGAGCGTTCACGCTGCGCGCCCCGTACGGCCTGGAGGCGCTGGCCGACGCGGACACGATCATCCTGCCGGGCGTGGCCGACCTGTCCGCCCCGCTCCCGCCGGGCGTCGCGGAGGCGCTGCGCGCGGCGGCCGCGAACGGCACCCGGATCGCCTCGATCTGCGTCGGCGCCTTCGCCCTCGCCGCCACCGGCCTGCTGGACGGACTGCGCGCGACCACGCACTGGGTCGCGGCCGCGGAACTGGCGGTCAGGCACCCGGCGGTGACCGTCGACCCGAACGTGCTCTACGTCGACAACGGCCAACTCCTGACCTCGGCGGGGGCGTCGGCGGCGCTGGACATGTGCCTGCACATGATCCGCAAGGACCACGGCTCCGCCGTCGCCGCACACGCCGCCCGGATGTCGGTGATGCCCCTCGAACGGGAGGGAGGCCAGGCCCAGTTCATCGTGCACACCCAGCCCCCGGCACCGGCGGGCACGACCATGGAGCCGCTGTTGGACTGGCTGGAGGAGAACGCGGACCGGGAGCTGACCCTGGAGGACATCGCGGTCCACGCGGGCATGAGCGCCCGTACCCTCAACCGCCGCTTCCGCGAACAGACGGGCACGACACCGCTCCAGTGGCTGCACCGGGCCAGGGTGCGCCGCGCCCAGTACCTCCTGGAGACGACCACATACCCGGTCGAACGCATCGCCACCCAGGCGGGCTTCGGCTCCCCGACAGCCTTCCGGGACCGCTTCAAGAGGGTGGTGGGAACGAGCCCGCAGGCGTATCGGCGCGCGTTCCGGGGGACGGAGGAGCGGGCTTCCTGAGGTTCCGCCGGGTCGCTCCGGCGCCGCAGTCGGCGTCGGCCCGGTGTTTCCGTGAGCGTTGGGGGGGGGCTCAGGCGCGTCGGTCGGCCACGGCCCAGGAGACGACAGCCATGGCACCGGCGACACCGAAGACGGCCGGCCAGGCGCCCACCTTCTTGGCCAGCGGATGCGACCCGGCGAACGCGGCGACGTACCCGGCGGTCAGCACACCGGCCGCCGCACCGCCGGCCTCCTGCTTCCACTGCCGGGCGGCGACGACCCCCGCGGCGGCGAGCACGACCCCGCCGAGCTGCCGCTTCCTCGTCCACCGGGCGACGCCGTACCCACCGACAAGCCCCGCGGCGGCCACCATCGAAGCCGGTACCTTCGCCATTGCTGCCTCCTTGTTCGTCACCCGAGGCTAACGCCCTGCCGGAGCGGGTCGGGCCCGGGCCCCGACACATGGGGCCGACTGTCGGTGGCACCCGCTTGGATGGCCTCATGACAGTCCGAGACATCGCCGCAGCCCTGCCCGACATCGACACCCTGAAGGACCTCTGCCGATCGATGGCCATGGCCGAGGCGATCCTGAACCCCGACGGCGAGTGCATGTACTCGTACAGCGCCCGGTGGTCGGATTCCGAGCAGGCGGCCTCCATGCGCAACGGCTCGGGCGACGAGTACGACATCGTCTTCGCCCCTGAAGGCGCGTACATCCGCGGCTTCGACCACGAGTCCCCTCTGAGTCCGTACCACCACGAGGACGTGCCACGGCCCTGGCCGGGTGTGCTGGACTCGGTGCCCGAGGTCTTCCGGCGCCACGTGGACGAGCCCGCGTTCACGGACGAGACCGGATGCCCCGTGGTGACGGCATGCCTGTGGCGCGAAACGACCGCCCCGTCCTGGCAGACGGGCCGGATCACCTTCCCCGCCCACCACCCGGACCCGGATGGCGCGACCTGGCTCTTCGAACTCCTCCTGAACCCGACCCCGGAGGCGTTCCAGGCGTTCGCCGAGGACTACTACGAGGTATCGGTGGACGTCGAGGCACTTCGCCACATCTACTCCCTGCGCGCCCTCGGGCAACGGGACGTCGTTGCCCTGAACCCGTCGGCCGACGCCGAGACAGTCATCGCGGCGGCCAAAGCGATCGGCTACCCCCTCGCCGTCGACTTGAGGCCGGCTGCGGGGTGAATCCTCGCGCCGTCGGCGATCACTTCGTTGGTTCCGTTGCTCCTCGTTCGGGCAGGTGGCGCATGAAGGCCTGCCATACGGCGGTTGATACCGCGACGATGGGGCCACGCGTGTGTTTGGAGTCCCGTATGAGGACAGCGCTCGGCGTGAAAGACGCCTCCACGCACTCGACCGCGCGCAGATGCATGACGAAGCTGAAGCGGACGCCGCCTAGTGGGACGTTGTTCAATCAGACTTCCCCATCTGCCTCCGAAGGTCGGCAGGGGTGCGCCAGGATTCTCCAAGGAAGCTCCTGTGGCACATGCGGTGGCAGTTCGCGCACAGCAGGGCAAGATCTGCGATCCGGGTCTCCGTCACACCCGATATGTGGAGAGGCAGCCTGTGGTGGACCTCGATGTACCCGGCTCCCAGCTCGCCATAGGCAGTACTGAAGCCGAACGAGCACACTTCACAGTGCAGAGTGCCGCCCTCCTCCAGGACCGCCCGGATCTTCCGGACGCGCAGAGGCTTGCTCCGCTCGCGGTGGAGGGCCCAGCGCGTGAGGAGCTGCCCCTCGCGTGCCGTACCTGTCTCGCCTTCCTGGGCGGGTATGCGAACGATCTCTGCGGATGCCGCACCCGCGTGCAGGGCCCGGGCGGCGGCAAGCATTTCGGCGGGGTGGTCTGTGAAGTCGGCCACCACCTCCCGCGTCAGTCGGCCGCCCTTCATTGCGGCTCCGTGGTATCCGGCCCGGGCTGTCACGATGTTGCCCGTCTTCAGGCTGACGCTGCCCGGGGAGCGGAACTTCGGGTCCTGCGTGGCGCCATCGTGCAGCGGAAGCCTTCTGAGGATCTGGGACAGGTGCCGCACCCGCTCGTCGGCTTCCCGCAGCTCGCGCCAGCCGTTCTCGGCAACGAGCGCGCAGGCCAGCACCAGCTCGTCGCGCGTCCAGTCAATTCTCGCCACAGCGGTATCGTACGAGCATTCGAAATTGCCCATGCTGCCGGTGACCGAGGTAGGGCAGAGGATGCCGCACACTGGTGTGTGTTGCCGTGTCGAGTCGCAATGTCAGTGGGTCGTGTCACCCTCTGTGATGGCTGCCGTATGAGGCGTCACTGGTATTCGTGCAAGAGGAGGGGTCATGACCGAGACTGACCGGGGCTATACGTCGATCGAGATCTGCGCCGGCGCTGGCGGGCAGGCGATCGGTCTGCACGCGGCCGGTTTCAGGCACCTTGCCCTCATTGAAATCGACAAGTACGCGGCGGCCACCCTGCGCGAGAACATCGAGGTGCACCCGAAGTGGGACTGGGAGCGCGCCAACTGTGATGTTCTCTGCCAGGACGTAACGGCGTTCGACCCCGCGCGTGACTTGGTGAAGAGTGCCGGTCTCTACAAGCAAGGTGAGGTTGACCTGCTTGCCGGGGGTGTGCCGTGCCCGCCTTTCTCTCACGCTGGCAAGCAGCTCGGTGAGGACGACGAGCGTGATCTCTTCCCGCGCATCCTGGAGCTGGCCGAACTCGTCCGTCCTCGCGCCGTGATGATCGAGAACGTCCGCGGACTCATGGATCCCAAGTTCGACGACTACAGGTCGCGGATCCGGGCCAGCCTTGAGGGGATGGAGCCTGACGAGGACGGGCGGCCAGGCTACGAGGTCGTGGGGTGGAAGGTTTACGAGGCGGCGGAGTTCGGTGTTCCGCAGCTCAGGCCGCGCTCCATCCTTGTCGCCTTCCGAAAAGACGTGCTCAAGGACCTGAAGTACGAAGCTCCCGCGCCCAGCGCCGAGACAGTATCGGTCTATGAGGCCCTTAAAGACACGATGCAAGAACGCATTGCACCGTTTTTGGAGGGGGCTCAAGCTGTCCAGGCGCAGAAGGTCTTCGATGATTGGGCAGATGGCGCCAAGAAAGGCGTAGCTCCCACGCTCGTAGGCGGTTCTAAGAAGCACGGAGGTGCTGACCTCGGTCCCAGCCGGGCTAAGAAGGCATGGGAGAAGCTAGGTGTCTCGGGCATGGGTGTGGCCAACACGCCAGTGGGCGGCAAGCCGACTGGCACTGAGGGTCGTGATCTGTTCCGTGCCGGGGGGCCCATGCTGACGGTTCGCCAGGCCGCGATCATTCAGGGGTTTCCGACGTACTGGGAGTTCACGGGAGGCAAGACGGCCCAGTATCGGCAGGTAGGCAACGCGTTTCCGCCGCCCGTCGCGCAGGCCGTCGGTGAATCGATCATCGAGGTACTCAAGGCCGATCGCAACCGTGGTGCTAGCGAGTGACTGAGAGCCGCTGAGAGGCGGGACACCTCGGAGTGGCCCCGCCCCTCAGCGGCCTGTCAGTTGTGGCCTAGTAGTTTTTCGATATAGCCGATCAGTTTTTCATTTTCGCCATGAGGCAGCTTGCGCG
Source organism: Streptomyces sp. NPDC005070 (assembly GCF_053600395.1). Classification (NCBI taxonomy): domain Bacteria; kingdom Bacillati; phylum Actinomycetota; class Actinomycetes; order Kitasatosporales; family Streptomycetaceae; genus Streptomyces; species Streptomyces sp. NPDC005070. The sequence continues at coordinate 42,854 of NZ_JBSFZS010000028.1, forward strand.
CGCGGTCATGTGCGCGATCGAGCTTCGACCGCGAGCGTTCGCCCGTGCGGAGCCAGCCCAGGAGCAGCCCTAGATCGGCCTTTCTTAGCTGCTTGATTTCTGCGGCTACTTCATCATATTGCTCCGGATCAGGGAGCTCGTTCCGTACGGTCTCGTTGCAGCGGGCGCACTCTGTTCGCCAATTGTCTCTATCGTCGACGGCGCCTCGTGAGCGCAAGCGCTCTTGCGGGACACGGTGCCCAATAGTGAGTTTGGCTCTACTGTCCGGTTCGCCTGGGTAGGATTCTCCGCCGCCGACCCCGCACACCTTGCAGCGCGAGTCGTCTCGATCGAGGACGATTCGACGCGTGCGCTGCGAGGGTTTGGGAGCGTCTTGGGAACCCTTCCTTTCCTTCTTCAGCCAGAGTCTGCGTCCCTTGGCCTCCAGTCGGTAAGTGTCCTGCGGGAGGGTCCGGTCATCCTTGTAAGACAGGATTATCCACTCGAACTCCCTCAGCTTGCGAAGCCGCCGGTTGAGCTGCTCTGACTCGCCTGCGATTTCTGGGCCCAGCGCTGTTCGCAGTTCCCTCATGGTGAAGGTCTCGCTGACTTCCTTATGGAACCAGAGCCAGGCTCCTAGTTTCGGTTCCTGGCCGAAATCTCTTTTAGTGCCAGGCCAAAAAGAAAGTTCCCACCAGAGCGTGCCCTCGGGAGCTCTCTGTTCGTTGTGAGACCCGTCCGCGTCTATCGGAAGCATGCGAGGGAGTATGGCCGGCTCGGCGGACCCTTGCCGAGATGCCTCGCCATGGTGGTTGCGGTAGCGGCAGGGCTGAGGCTCGGTTTGTCCTGCTGGAGACTGGCTCATGTCTTGGGGCGTCTTGACGTCACCGCATGACAGATCGCCGCGCTGCATTCTTCCGCTGTCTCATGCTCCCAGAAGCGCATGACCAGCCAGCCGGCGGCCTGTAGGCGCTCATCTGTATCGCGGTCGCGAGTTATGTTCCGCGCCACTTTGCCAGACCAGTAACCGGGGTTCGTCTTGGGGGGAACGTAATGATCAGGGCAGCCGTGCCAGTAGCACCCATCAATGAAGACGGCTACTTTGGCCGGCCGGAAGACCATATCGGCGGTGCGGCGAAGATCTGAGAGCGGGCGAGCCGCCACTCGGTACCGCAGCCCCTGGGCGTGTATCAGCCGACGGACAAGCAGCTCCGGGGTGGTGTCCCGGCTTCTGATCGCCTGCATGTTGCGGCGGCGCGCGGCGGACGACGCCCACGAGCCCTCGGGCGGCACCCAACTGGCCGTTGGCGGATCTGGTTCTGAGGTGGGTTTGCTCATCTATGCCGGCTTGGGAGAGATGGAAGCCCCGCTCGGCAGTAGCTTCCTGGTCCTCTGCAGCCTTCCGGCAGAGGAGGCGAGTGTGAATGGCACCTGCATTGTCAGTCCTGCCTGGTGTGTGATGGCAAGGCCGGGGCGGGTTCAACCGGGTCGTCTGACCGCGCGAGGACCCATTGCTTCCCGTCCAGTGTGACTCGCGGGGCATCGCCGTGCTGAGGCCCTGAGGTGACCACTCGGGCGCTGACAAACTCGCCTTCCTCCGGGAGGGGGAGCTCCAACTGGGCGGCGATCTCGCGATGACTGGCGTAGTCCCCCATGATGAGGATGCCCTCCGCCCTCAGTGCCGACCGGCTGCCGCCGTTGCCGCGGACTCGCTTCATGTAGTCCTTCTGCTGGGCCACTGTGCGGACCACGTTGCGGCCAATCCGCCGTTTCTGGGCGCGCCGGAAGAGCTCGTTCAAGCGCCCCTGTCCGGAGTTCACGGCGAACACGGCGTCACGATCCGCAACGTCCATGTGGAGCAGCACATTCTCGGGTAGGGCCTCGTCACGCCAGAGCCACTTGACCTTGTCCCGGTAGGCGGCCTTGATCGTGAGCTTGAGGTCCCGGTTGTTCCCCGTGTTCAGCCACTCGTCGCGTATCCGGACGAGGCCGACGCTCCAGAGAGACTTGTAATCGTCCGCCCAGGCCAGGAGACAGAGGTGGCCCATCGCCTCTGGCGGAATCATCCAGCCCCCGAACTGCTGGGAGTACTTGCAGTCCACGTCGACGCCGGCGATCTGGTAGTCCATAGCGTCGCCGTCGGCAAACCTGAACTCACGCTGCAGATTGATCTCTACGAGTGTTCCCGCGTGGGTCTTCTCGGTCTTGAAGAGCGTCTTCCAGTCGTAGCGTCCGGTCACCTCGCCGTTGAGCAACTGGTCGATGGTGTCACGGAGGACCCTGGCGAAACGTTGGCCCGTCGGGTCAAGCGCCCTGATGTGCCCGTAGACCGCGTCGAGTTCAGGGTCCACCCAGGCTTCCGCCTGCTGCTGAGCGATCGAAATGGCGGCTTTGATGTCGGCCTCTTCGAAGGGAAGCATGCTCTCCTCGTCCGTGAGTGATGTGCTTCGCGCGGAGCTGTCGTGCCTCAGAATGCGTTGACGACAACCGCGTCCGGGCGGCTGGAGTCCATCGTCCTGAAGCGCACGAGCTGCTGTTTCGTGTCGATGGCCGCCTTCGGCGGAATCACGGTGAACGCCATGGTGACCCGGTCAGCGGCAGCAGAACCCGTCGCGGCAACGGCCTTCACCTCATCATCCTGAGCGGCCTCTACGACGGGATACAGAAGGACTACGCCTTGAGTCGCTCCGAGCAGAGGTGCGCTGTCCTCAGGAGAGGCCGGGTCTGGCTCGCTGATCAGCTGCTGGGCGTACAGGCGGTGTTCCAGGCCCGAGATACGGCCGAAGGACAGCTTGCCGGCCTGCCGGCTTCGGCGGAACAGGGAGAAGGGGCCCTGGTCCAGCAAGGTGGCTTCGATCCGGTTGCGTTGCGTGCGCTGTGGAGCGATGACCAGCCAGTCGTCGACCTTGGCCAAGCGTCCGTCGAGCTGGGACAGGTAGGCCAGGTGCGGGGCGAGTACGTTGCCGTCCTCCCACTCCAGCGAACCGAGGATGGAAAGAAGCTGGGCGTGCGGGATCACCGTGGTGGCTGCCTGGAAGCTACGGGACAACGGTGACGTGTCATCCGGCCTCATCAGGCAGGTCGTTGGAGTCCCGTGGAGGGCCGCGAGAATGGACTTCCAGCGCTCGGTGTTACGCGCCGTCATCTTAGAGTCCAGTGGGTATGCCGCCGGTTCGATCGGTGTTCCCGGCGACCGTACCTCCACCAGCTCCGCGTTGAACATCTTGTTCCGGGCCGACGGTTTCACCCACGGGAGGTGCTGGCTCACCAGGGGCGGGATCTGGGCGGGGGTGACCTGGGGGCGGCCGTCCACCAGCGGGGCGTAGCGGGCCAGTTCGGCGCGGAAGAGTTCCTCGTCTCGGCAGATCGCCTCGAAGGCCTCGTACAGGTCGACGGTCTTGGCCGCTCGGCCGCGGCCGAGGGTCTCCTCGCGGCCGATGTAGAGACGTACGAGATCCCGGTAGCCGGGGCGGAAGCCGAACCAGCGGCCCATCTGCATCAGGGTGTCGGCCTGCTGCGTCGTGCGGCGGTAGTACGTGATCGTCAGGCCCTCGACGGTGAAGCCGCGGGACAGCTTGGTGCCGCCGACCAGGATCTTCCAGACGTTCGGGGTGCGGTCGAAGTCGAGGTCCGGCCGGTCGTAGTCGCGCTCGCTCTCGCCGTTGACGACGATGACGGGGCTGCCGCCCTGGCCGATGAGCTGGCAGGCCCGGGAGACGTGCGGTCTGAGGTCCGCGTAGGTCGCCGGGGTGGGCAGGGTGTCGTCCGCGTAGGTGTGGAAGTCCTTGTCGAAGAGGGCTTCCAGACGTGTGTGGTCCTGACCTTTGTACGCGGCGTTGTGCCACATCGTCTCGATGCGCTGGGCGAGGACAGCGTGTTCGGCCATGCGGACCGATTCGTGCACCAGCATCGTGTGGTGCCGGAACGGACCGGACGGGACACCGTGCTTCTCGCGGTAGATCTTCAGGGCGCCGGTGAGCACGAAGGCGTCCAGGGCCTCCTGGAGACGATCGCCCTCGGAGGCGTAGATGCCCCGGACGTGTTTCTCCTCGGTCGTGCCCTCGTCGTCGACGGCGTCCAGGTCGTGGAAGTCCTGAACGCCCATGTATCCGTGGGGCCGTGGCAGCGAGATCAGGAAGTCGCGCGGGAAGAGATCTTCCTCGTCGCCCGGATCGACGAACACGTTGGCGAACGGGGTCGCGGTGTAGCCGACGTACTGGGCGCGGGGCAGCAGCTTGAGGAGCTTGCTGATCTGGCCGTTGATCGCGGTGCGGGTGACCTTGCCGTCCTCCCACTTCTTGGGGTCCGTGGTGTTCACGGAGGCCTGGTCCGACTCGTCGTCGATGATCAGGGCCGGGATCTCGCCGAGGATCGGACCCATCTTCTTGAGGTCCTTGACCAGCTTCTCCAGCACCGACTTGTTCTTCTTCACGACCATGATCCGTGCGCGGGCCGCGTGCAGGTTCGCCGGGTCGTGCAGCGGGCGGGTGCGGTCGGGCTTCTCGAACTCCAGCGCGCTGATGCCGCGTTCCAGGGACATGTAGTCACGGTCGCGGGAGGTGAGGCGCTCGATGTCGAAGGCGCCGAGGTCGGAGGGACGGGCGCCGAAGGAGACGAACTTGGCGGGCCAGTCCTCGTCGTCCTGGTAGTCGATGCCCACCAGAGCGTCCGGGTCGTCCGGGTCGGCGGCGCCGAGGATGTTCTCCTGGCCGATCAGTTCCATGTCGAGTCGGCGCTGGGTCTGGCCGCGCAGCAGGTTCAGCGTGCCGCCGAGCACGATGACCAGCCGGTAGCCCGCGTCGATGGCCTTGGCCGTCACTCCGGTGAAGTTGGCCGTCTTTCCGGACTGCACGTAGCCGACGACCAGTCCGCGCGCGCCGTAGGGGTCGTCGCGGGTGGGGTCGGCGAGGCGCTCCACGACCGCGTGGGCGGCCTCGTCCAGACCGGAGACCGCGGTGTCGTTCCAGCCCTTGCGGCGCAGCAGCCGTTCGTAGGACGCCCAGTAGAAGGAGCGGTTCGCCGCGTGCTCCCTGGTGTACCAGGGCTGGAACTCACGGCTGATGGTGACGGGACCGGGTTCCGTGTGGACCGGGACGGCGGTGTCGAACGCCTTGCGGAGATCCGCGTCCAGCGCGAGCTTGTCGTAGACCTCGGCGCGGCGCTCCGGGGTGCGTGCCGTCGTGGCCGACCACGAGGGGGTCTGCTCGAAATCCCAGGCGGTGAGCTTGCGGCGCCAGACGGCGAGCAGGTCGTCCCCGGGGGCCGCGGCCAGGATGCGCTCGTGGAATCCGGCCACGACCGTGTCCGCAGGCTCGTCGTCGTCGGCGAGTGCGAAGGCGAGCTTGGCGAAGTGTTTGGGGCCACGCCGGCTCATCGCGTCGAGCACCTCGCCGTGAAGGTCGGTGAGGCGGTCGGGAGCGGGCGCGTTCTCGGCGGTCACGGTGTTCGGGTGGCCTCTCTGGTCTGCGGGAAGATACGGGGGGAGCACGGTGGACTACTCCTCGACGCGGGCGAGTTCGGCCCGTACGGCGCTGACGAGCACGCTGTTCCACAGGGCGACCCTGTCGGTCTGGTTCGCCCAGACCCGCTCCTTCTGGAAGATCTCGTTGAGCATCAGGTAGAGGAGGCTCTTGAGGACCGGAGCGTCGTTGGAGCCTCCGCGCCGACCGCCGTTGAAGGCGTGCCGGTAGTCCTTGTTGAGGACGACCAGGCGCTCCTTGTGATCGATCGTGAAGAGCAGATCGGCGGAGTCGGCATCGGCCGCCACGTCGAGCCTGGCCCAGACGAAGGTGATGGGGTCGTCGCCCTCCAACTGCGGCAGTTCGTCCCGCAGCGTCCGCTTCAGTTTGGGGTCGATGCCCTTGCCGGGCGGGATGACGGCGGTGCGCTTGACTTCCGTGCGCCGCTTGGCGGCTTCGCGGTAGGCGGTCTCCGCGTCACGGACGTAGTCGGCGAAGGTGTGGCCGGTGTCGGCGTTCGCCGCCTTCTCCAGGCCGCGGGCGAAGGCCGGGGTGACCTGGACACCGTCCTTCTTGACGGTCAGGGAGAACACGTCGTTGGGCTCGGACGGCAGGTCCAGGGCGATCCTGGCGAGGGCGAGGTGGCTCTCCGGACTGCGGGTGTCGTTCCAGCCGCCGGCCTGGACGAGGCGGTCGTTGCGATAGAGGTAGAAGCCCTGGCGTTCGGCGAGCGGGCCGATGCCGCGGTAGGCGACCAGTGGAGACTTGGGCGGCCATATGTGCGCGGTGAACGAGACGTCTCCGAGGCCTTCGACAGGGGCTGTGTACGTATGGGGATAGCCGGGGCGGCCGGGGACCCGGTACCCGAACGGGTCGATGGGCTCGACTCCTCGGTGGTCCAGTTCCTCCCGGGTGTGGACGTCCTCGACGACGATGTCTATGTGGAAGTCGTCGCGGGCCAGGAAGCGGTGGAGGTGGAGACCGAGGTGGGTCTCCAGACGGTCGATCGCGTCGTTGAGATAGCGGTCGGTCTGCCCCGCGGTGATGGTCTCGAACGCGCGGACCTGGTCCCAGCGCACGATCGTGCCGTGCCAGCCGATGATCCCGTCATAGCGGTCGACCAGGTCCTGGCAGTACGTCGCGTCGACGATGTCGCAGGTGAAGTCGGCCTGCGCGCGGGCGGTGAGCCAGCGACGGCCGGTCGACGGGCTGCGCTTGGTCCGGCTGATGACGGTGAGCGCGTCGGCGTGCGAGAGGGAGGCGGCCTTCAGCCCGGCGCCGAAGTGCCCGAGGGCCCCGACGGCGTAGTTCTCGCGTCCGCCGACGGTCATGGCCGTGTCCAGGCCCGCCTCGTCCATGCCGTGACCGTTGTCGATGACGAGCAGGCCGACGAGGCGGTCCCGTCCGCCGCGTTCGCCCGTGTCCCGCAGGAAGCTCACGACGACGTCCCGGGCCCCCGCGTCGATCGAGTTGTCGATCAGGTCGGCGATGGCCGCCTCGAAGCTGTATCCCTGGTGGGCGAGTGATTCGAACGACCTGGCTGCCGGGGGAAGCCGCTTGCTTCCGCTCGTGGGTACGTCGAACTGCCAGTCGGAAGACGGCTGGTAGGGCATACGTGGTCCTCGCGAGCAGGGACACGCCCTGAGTGTGTGCGGGCATGCCGGTTCAGCAGATCAGGTGTGACGTTAGCGTGAACGAGTTGTGGAGGAGTGACGGGGCCGACATAAATGCGAACGCGGCCCCTGGTCTTTCCAGGGGCCGCGTTTCAAGGGTGTACCGCCGCCGGTCTCAAGCGTCCTGGGCCCCGTGGCACTCCGCATAAGAAGCCCCCGACCCGCACCAGCACCCCGCCCCCCGCTGCGGCGGCCACGCGACCGCCAAGCCGCGGGCTGCCAGCGTTGTCGTGTACTGGGGGAGCAGGGTCGTGTCCGCGGGGGAGGAGGCCTCCGAGGCGGCGAAGGCCTCGTAGGACGGGACCGTGGCGGTGACGATGCCGAGGTTCGGGGTGCCGGAGACGGCCAGTTCGCGCAGGGACGCCTCTATCGTCGCGAGGTGCTCGTCGTGCGACGGGTACTCGATGGTGAGGTCCGGGTACGCGGTGGTCAGTTCCGTGAGTTCGGGGGCCGACCAGTGCAGGACCGCCACCGGGAAGGGGCGCGAGAGGGCCTCGCGGTAGGCGCCCAGTTCGGCCTGGAGGCGGATGATCTCGGCCTGGAGTTCCGCAGGGTTGTCCGAGCCGAGGGACCAGACCCGCTTCGGGTCGTGGAGTTCGTCCAGGGAGATCGGGGACGAGTGCAGGGTGTCGGCCAGCGCGTCCCACTCGTCGTGCGCCGCGCCCAGCATGCGGCGCACCCGGTGACGGCCGAACAGGAGGGGGAGCGTGGAGTAGGGGGGTTCCGCCACGTCCGTCAGGAGCAGGGTCGTTCCCTCGGTGAAGGTGTCCTGTGCCGCCTGCAGTTCGTCGTGCGACTCCAGGGCCTCCGCGACGATCACCCAGGGAGCCGGGTCGCGGGGGGCCGCCGCCCGGACTCCGTCGATGATCGCGCGGGCCTCGGCCTCGTGGTCGTACTCCCACAGGTTCGAGGCCTTGAGGGCGCGGACCAGATACGGCTTCTCCAGGGGAGTGTCCGAGGAGAGAAGGCTGTCGTAGAGAGTGGTGGCGCCGGGGCGGTCGCCGGCCAGTTCGAGGTGGGCCGCGGCCTGCAGGAGCAGGTGCTCGGCGTCCTCCGGGTACAGGCCGGCGGTCCGCTCCAGGCGAGCCGCTTCGGCGGTGTGGTCGACGTTCTCGGCAGGCGTGTCGGGGCGCATGGTGGACACCGTACTGCCGCCGGGCCGCCAAGGAGAGAGACCTGCAGGCCAGAGACGCGGGGAGTCCCCGACGGCACATTCCGGGATCCCCGCCCGGGTGTCGGTTGGCGCCTGCCGGTCGCCGGGATCCCGTCCGGGTGTCGGGCTGGAGTCGGTCGGTCGCCGGGGTCCCTGCCCGGGCGTCGGCGGGAGCCCGCCGGCCGCCGTCGCCGCGGTGCGTGGTGCTCGGCGGCCTCCGGGCACACGCCGGCGGTCCGCCCCGGGCGCAGGCCGGCGGTCCGCTCCGGGCGAGCCGCTCCGCGTCCGGTCAGCTCCGCCTCACGCCACCACCCCGTCCACCTGCAGCGTCTGTACCGCCCCGGCCGGGAAGGGGACGGCCACGGACTTGCCGCTCAGGTACGTGTCCGCGTGGGCGGTGTAGAGGTCGCCGGTGCCGGAGGTCTGGGTGTTCCAGCGGGGGACCAGGCCGCCCGTGCCGCCGGAGACCGTGGTGAAGCGGGAGAGGTCGAAGGTCAGGGTCTGGGCGGACGTGGCCTTGTTCGCCGCGACGATCACCAGGCGCCTCGCGCTCGCGTCGTACGCCGCCACCGCGTAGTCCACACCCGTGTCCACGATCGTCATGCCGGGGCGGATGTGGCGGCTGAACTGGGCCATCACATACAGCTTCGTCTCGACCGCGCCGGCCGTCAGGGTGCCCGCGTCGTACTTGATCATGCCCCAGCCGGCCGTGGGGTCCATCACCTGCCAGTAGACCCAGGCGGTCGGGTGCAGCCAGCGGAAGTCGAGGAGGAGGTTGCTCGCCAGGGTCAGGCCGGTGCCGTCCCCGTCGCCGTACTCGGAGTTCCACAGGGCCTTGCCGGACGACGTCACGGCGTCCGTGTAGAGAAGGTCCCGGCGGCCGCCCGAACCCTGGTAGCCGTGCACGTTGACCCGGTTGACCAGGGCCTTGGTCGTCGAGCTGAAGGAGCTCCATGTCGTACGGGCCAGGTCGTAGCTCGTCTCGTCGGACGCGGAGATCCTGGTGGCCGTCAGGCCGCGCTTGTCCAACTCGCTCCGCAGGTAGGGGAGTACGGCCGACTGGACGGAGGCATCCATGTGGCAGCCCTCCTGGGTGCCGGTGGACGTCCACCAACTGGAGGAGGGCTCGTTGAACGCCTCCACGGTGGCGAAGTTCACGCCCCAGTTCGTCTTCGCGTAGAGGGCGACCGCCGCGAGGTGGGAGGCGTGCTGGCGGTAGTTCCAGGACTGGAGGTTGTTGCCGCCTCCGGACGCGCCCGACGGGTTGTGGTTCAGACACATCCACCACATCGGGGAGTTGGCGAACAGCTCACTCGTCGCGCCGCGCGCCGTCGCCTTGGTCAGGGCGGCGCGCTGGGTGGCGTCCGCCGTCCACTTCCAGGCCGAGGACGTCGGGTCCTCGTTGTTCCAGTCCTGCCAGTAGCCCTCGATCTGCTTGAAGGAGGGGATGTTGGCGGAGGCGGTCATGGTCTCGCCGCCCACGCTGTTCGCACTGCACGCGCCCAGGTTGTAGCGGGCGATGGTCAGTCCGAGACCCGGGCGCGAAGCGCCGTTGTACGTCGTCGACTTGGTGGTGAAGAAGAGGTCGGCGAAGTCGTCGCGGGCGCCGAAGACGCCTGCCCACCACGCCAGTGAGGTGCCCCACCCCTCCCATTTCCCGTACGTCGTCGACGGGTTCACGGCGATCGTCGCGTCCGCGCGGGCCGTACCGGTCGCCAGGGCGCCGCCGAGGACCGCACCGCCCGCGGCGCCCAGAAGTGTTCTGCGTCGGATCATGGCTGGCTTCTCCGTCCGTCTCAGCGCAACTCACGTCCCTTTCAACGGAGTTGGCCGTGGCTGTCGACTCGACTTCGAACTGGGTCGCCGGTTCGTTCCCGCCGGCGCTTACCCGTTCCACTGATGCCATCAGGAAGCATCGGGTGTGGCGCCTGAGGTTGTCGAGGGTTGTGACAGCCCTTTCTAAAACCGGTGGAGGAAGCCCCGGGCCGGACAGGAGCCGCGCGGGGCTGGAGAGTTGGCGGGGTGACGCCTATCGTGCGCCCGGCGAAGGGGGCGTACGGATGCGGGCTCCGGGGGTCGTGCACCACGGCACGCGGCGACGGCGGGCCGCGTACCGGCGAGCGGTCTGGAGCGGTGCCGAGGTGCTCGTCACCGTCGGAGTGGTGCTGCTCCTCCTGGTGGCGCACCAACTGTGGTGGACCAACCGGCAGGCGCGGCACGGTGCCGAGCGCAAGGTGCAGGCGCTGGAGCGGGAGTGGGGGACCCCGGACCCGGGGACCTCCGGGCTCGACGCGGACGCGACGGGGGCCGGGGGGACCGGGAGCGGCAAGACCGGCGACGGGAAGGCCGGGGTGGGACACCCGGCGGGGCGGAACTCCCCGTCCGGGTCCGCGGTCGACAGCGCTCGGAAGCAACCCCGCTGGTCGCAGGCCTACGCCGTCCTCGGCATTCCGCGGCTCTCCCTGCGGGTGCCGGTCGCGGAGGGCGTCAGCAAGGCGAACGTCCTGAACAAGGGCTACGTCGGTCACTACCAGGGCACCCAGCAGCCGGGCCGGGCCGGGAACTTCGCGCTCGCCGGGCACCGGAACACCCACGGGGAGCCGTTCCGGTACCTCACGAGGCTCCGGCGCGGTGACACGATCACCGTGGAGACGAAGGCCGCTGTCTACACGTACACCGTCGACCGGACGCTGCCGCAGACGTCCGCGCGGGACGTCGGGGTGATCCGCCCGGTGCCGCGCAGCACCGTCCGGCCGTCGTACGGGTACACGCGGCCGGGGTACTACATCACGCTCACCACGTGCACCCCCGAGTACACCTCCCGGTACCGCATGGCGGTGTGGGGGAAGCTCACCTCCATGCGGCCCCGCTGACGGTCAGGGCTCACGCCCGGTCCCGCAGGACCAGGACGCTCGCCGCGGCCACGGCGGCCAGTCCCGCCGACACCGCGATCGCGATGTCCGCGCCGTGCGCCGGCCCGCCGGTGGAGGTGACCAGGGCGATCGTGAGGGCGACCCCTGCGCACGAGCCGATGTAGCGGAAGGTCTGCTGGGCGCCCGAGCCCATCGCCGCTCGGGTCGCCGGCACGGACTCGACGGCCAGCAGGGGCAGCGCGGCGTTCAGCAGGCCGCTGCCCACCCCGGAGAGCACGAAGCCCGGCAGCAGGTGGGTCCAGGAACCGGAGCCGATCGCGCCGAGCATCGTCAGGACGCCGGCCGCGTGCAGCGCGAAGCCGAGGGCGAGCTGATGGCGGTGCGAGACCCGGCCGGCGAGACGGCGGGCCTGGAGGGCGACCGCGAAGGAGAGCCCCGACCACAGCAGGAACAGCCACGCCGTGTCCATGGCGGACATCCCGAGCGTCCGCTGGAGCAGCGCCGGCAGGAAGCTGAACAGGCCGATCACCGCGAGGCCCATGAAGAGCCCGCCCGCCGACGAGGCGAGGAAACGGCGGTGCCGGAGCAGGCCCAGGTCGATCATGGGCGTGGCGCTGCGGCGTTCGACGGCGACGAACACGGCCATCAGGACGAGGAACGCGGCCAGCAGCAGGCCGACCGGAGCGCGCAGCCAGCCGTCGCGGCCGAGCGTCAGCGCCGCCACCAGCGACACCAGCGCGAGGCCGAAGGTCAGCGCCCCGGCGAGGTCGGGCCGGCCGCCGCGCGGTGCGCGGGACTCGGTCAGGGCGCGGGTGCCGAAGAGGGCGACGGCCAGCGCGGCGGCGCCGAGAACGGCGTACGCCATCCGCCAGTCCCAGCCCGCTATCGCCCCCGCGAGAAGCGGGCCCGCCGCGATTCCGCCGCTGACGAAGGCGCCCCACACCCCCGTCGCGTGCAGCCGCCCGCGCGGGGTCGGGAAGGCGTGCACGATCAGCCCCAGGCTGCTCGCGAGGATCGCCGCGCTCGCCGCTCCCTGCGCGATGCGGGCCAGGGTGAACAGCCAGGTGGAGCTCGCCAGCGCGCCCAGGGCGGTGGTGAGGCCGAGGGCGACCGTGCCGGCCAGGAAGATCCGGCGGCGGCCGTAGTCGTCCGCGAGGCTGCCCGCGACCAGGAGCAGCGCGGCCAGGCCCAGCGGGGTGCCGTTGAGCAGCCAGGCCTGGGCGGAGACCGAGGTGTGCAGGGCGGCCGCGGTGTCGGGGAGCGTGACCATCGGGGCCGTGTACGTCATCAGGGCCACGGCGGTGGCGGCACTGGTGAGGGCGAGGGTCGGGGTGGCCCGCGGAGCGCTGTCCGCCGAGGAGGCCGGAAGGGGAGTCGGGGAGGCCGGGGAGGCCGGAGAGACGCCGGTGGCGTGCGCGGGCTGCGTGCTGGTGTCGGGCCGGTCGAGCCGGGTCATGGCCTGCCTTCACTTCCCTGGTCGGGTCGGTCGGTTCAGCGGGTCGGACGGCCGGTTCGGGCCAACCTGTCCGAGACCCCTTCAGTTCGGTCATTGAACCTTGCGTATGCATAGACCGTAGCATCTGGGTTCACTCAATGAACCCACGAGTCGGAAAGTGGCTACAGTGGGGGCATGGCTCTGGGCAAGGACTACGCGACGCAGGAGTGCTCGATCGCCCGCGCGCTGGAGGTCGTCGGCGAGCGCTGGACGCTTCTCGTCGTCCGTGACGCGCTCTACGGTGTACGGCGCTACAACGACTTCCTCGTGCACCTCGGCATCCCGCGGGCCGTGCTCGCGGCCCGTCTTCAGGCGCTCACCGCCGAGGGGATCCTCGAGAAGCGGCGCTATCAGGAGTCGCCGCCGCGTGACGAGTACGTCCTGACCGACCGCGGTGTCGCCCTGTGGCCCACCCTGCGCTCGCTCGGACTGTGGGGCCGCGAGCACTTCGGCGAGAGCCGCCTGCGCTACTTCCGGCACGCCGCCTGCGGCACGGAACTGGGCCCGTACGGCGAATGCCCCCGCTGCGCGCTGGTCGTGCCCGTCGCGGACGTCGAGATGACACCGGGTCCCGGACTCGACCGGGACCCGGCGGATCCGGTCAGTCGCGCCCTGGTCGCGCCGAGGCGGCTGCTGGAGCCGGTCGACACGGGCCCGCGGAAACCGGCGGCGGCCGTGTCCGGCGAGCCGGCCGCACCGGACGCCTGACCCGCACGCGGCGACCGCATGCCTCGTACGCAGCGATCACTTGCCTCGTGCGGACCGACCGCATGTCCTACGTGCGGACCGGCCGCATGCCCTGCGTGCGGACCGACCGCATGTCCTACGTGCGGACCGGCCGCGCGACGGATCGCCGTGACGGATTCCGCAGCCGATCCAGGGCGGTTGGTCCGGAACCATCCTGTATAACGAACGGAGAGACACGCGCGCCACGTACGAGAGGAGGAGCGGTCGATGATCCGGACCTGGGCCGACGCCCGCCCCGCCGCCGTACTGCTGCTCCTGCTCCTCGAGGTCGCCCTGCTCGACACGGGCACCCTCACAGCAACCGTCGCGATCGCCGCGACGGCCGCCGCCGGGTCCGCCTTCGCCGCGTGCTCCCTCATCGTGGCGCGCTGCGCGCCCGTCGTGCCGCCCACCGGGGTCCGTACGGCCATCCGCGACCGCGACCGCCGCACGGCCTTCCTGCCGCAACGCGATCCCGACGCCAGCGGACGGCCGCGCCCCAGGGCGCCCGGACACGCCCTCCCGGCGACCGCGTAGGGCACCCCCTTCCTCCACCCCCGGTGACTTGTCCGCCCGGGGTGGCTTCCCACTCCCGGTGACTCACCCCGAGTGGTACTCCGTCACGGGTGACCCGCGCGGTCGTCATGCCGCAATCCGTACTCCCGGCACGACGAGACCCCCGGAGGGCTCACGCATGTCCACGTTCATGTCCGTTTTCGCGCACCTGGTCGAGCACCTCGCCGATCTGCTCCAGCCGCTGTTCCACGCCTCGGCCGCCGCCGCGGCGATCGTCCTGTTCACCGCGCTCGTACGTCTGCTCGTGCACCCCCTGTCGCGGGCCTCGGCACGCGGACAGCGGGCGCGGGCGGCCCTCCAGCCGCGGATCGCCGAGCTGAAGAAGGAGCACGGGAAGGACCGCGAGAAGTTCCAGAAGGCGCTGATGGAACTGCACGCCGAGGAGAAGGTGTCGCCGCTCTCCGGATGTCTGCCCAGCCTGTTCCAGATGCCGGCCTTCTTCCTCCTCTACCACCTGTTCTCCAGCTCGACGATCGGCGGCGAGGCCAACACCCTGCTCGGGCACAAACTGTTCGCCGCGCCGCTCGGGGGCCGGTGGGCGGACGCGCTCGGCGACGGCGGGGTCTTCGGGCCGGCCGGTCTCGTCTACCTGGGCCTCTTCGCCGTCGTCACGGCCGTGGCCGCGTTCAACTACGTACGTACGAAGCGGATGACCGCCGCCGCGACTCCGGCGGGCCAGGACCAGAGCGAGGGCCGGAGCGAGAGCGAGCAGGCGGCCGCGTCGGCGCTCGCCTCGGTCGGCAAGATCATGCCGTTCATGTCCTTCTTCACGCTGTTCACCGTGGCCGTGGTGCCGCTGGCCGCCGCCCTGTACGTCGTGACGAGCGCGACCTGGAGCGCCGTGGAGCGGGCGGTGCTCTACCGGGACATGCCGGGGGCCGCGCCGGCAGCCGCCGCTCTCGCCTGACGCGGCCATCGCTCCCCCTGGCGCTACCACCGCTCTCGCCTGACCGACCGTCCGACCGTCCGTCCGGGCGGCGGGAGGGGTGCGTCGGCCGGGTCCAGTCTGTGAACGGGGTCTTGCGGACTGGACGGTGAGCTTGGAGGATCGCACGGTCCCCCGACGGCCGCACCCGTCGGCCGGACGGCCCGCGACCGAGGGAGATGGTGACCATGAAGCTGCTGCGAGTCGGCACGTCCGGGTCGGAGCGGCCCGCGCTGCTCGACGCCGAGGGGACCCTGCGCGACCTGTCGGGCCTTGTCGCCGACATCGACGGGGCGCTGCTCGCCGACGACGCGGCGCTCGGCCGGATCCGGTCCGCGGCGGAGGCCGGTGAGCTGCCCGCGCTGGACGCGGACGGACTGCGCGTGGGACCACCGCTGGCCCGGATCGGCAAGGTCGTGTGCATCGGGCTGAACTACCACGACCACGCCCGGGAGACCGGGGCCGAGCCGCCCGCCGAGCCGGTGATCTTCTTCAAGGCGGCGGACACCGTGGTCGGGCCGAACGACACGGTGCTCGTGCCGCGCGGGTCGGTGAAGACGGACTGGGAGGTCGAGCTGGCCGTCGTGATCGGCCGTACCGCCCGCTACCTGGAGTCGGGGGAGCAGGCGCTCGCGCATGTCGCCGGGTACGCGGTGGCGCACGACGTCTCCGAGCGCGCGTTCCAGATCGAGCGCGGTGGCACCTGGGACAAGGGCAAGAACTGCGAGACGTTCAACCCGCTGGGGCCGTGGCTGGTGACCGCGGACGAGGTCCCGGACCCGCAGGCGCTGTCGCTGAGGCTCTGGGTGAACGGTGAGCTCAAGCAGGACGGTACGACGGCCGAGCAGATCTTTCCGGTCGCGGAGGTCGTCCGGTACGTGAGCCAGTTCATGACGCTGTACCCGGGGGATGTCATCAACACCGGTACGCCCGCCGGGGTGGCGCTCGGCCGGCCCGAGCCGAAGCCGTATCTGCGGGCGGGGGACGTCGTGGAGCTGGAGATCGAGGGGCTGGGGCGGCAGCGGCAGGTGCTCGCCGACGCGTAAGCGCTCCGCTGGGTTCGCCGGGTGGGGTTCGCTTGACCGGGGTGCGCTTCTTGGTGCGGGTGAGTTGTGGTTGCTCGCGCAGTTCCCCGCGCCCCTTTCGGGGCTGTGCTGTGCGTCGTTGGCTGCGGGTGCTTCGTGGCTGGTCGCGCAGTTCCCCGCGCCCCTGACGGGGCTGTGTCGTGCGTCGTTCGCCGCGCGTGCGTCGTGGTTGCTCGCGCCGTTCCTCGCGCCCCCGACCCTCGCGGGGCTTCCCCGCGCCCCTTGGAGGGCGGGGGGAAGCGGGGTGCTAGGCGGTCAGGAACTTTTCCAGGGCCTCTACGACCATCTTGTGGTCCTCGATCTGGGGGAGGCCCGAGACCACCACGGTGCCGATGACGCCCGCGCCCGTCACGGCGATCGGGAACGCGCCGCCGTGGGCCGCGTACGTGTCGGGGTCCAGGCGCGAGGAGTCCTCGAAGGTCGTGCCCTTGGCGCGGAAGCGCGAGCCGACCAGCAGCGAGGAGCACCCGTAGCGTTCGACGACGCGGCGCTTGCGGTCGATCCAGGCGTCGTTGTCCGGGGTGGAACCCGGCAGCGCCGCGTGGAAGAGCTGCTGGCCACCGCGGCGGATGTCGATGGCGACCGGCGCCTCGCGCTCGCGGGCGAGTTCGACGAGGAGGGTGCCGAGGGCCCAGGCGTCGTCGTGGGTGAAACGCTGGAGCGTCAGCCGGCGCTCCTGCTCCTCCAGGTCGGCGATCTCCGGTGCGACGGGCTGGTTCACAGGGACACCACCACGGACTCGCGGGCGGAGCGGCGGGCCGCCTCCAGGACGTCGAGGGCGGCGGCGGCCTCGTGGGCGGTGACCGGGTTCGGGGCGCCGTCACGGATGGCGGCGGCGACGGCCGCGTAGTACGCCGGGTACGTGCCCGGGACCGTCGGCTCGGGACGGCCGCCACCGGTCAGCGGGGACTCGCCGGAGCCGACGCGGCCCCACAGGGCCTCCGGCTCGACGCCCCACGCGGCACCGGCGCCGGGGCGCTTGCCGTCGCGCAGGTCGGCCTCCTGCGGGTCGAGGCCGTACTTGACGTAACCCGCCTGCGAGCCGAGGACGCGGAAGCGCGGGCCGAGCTGGGCGGTCGTCGCGGAGACGTAGAGGTGGGAGCGGACGCCGTTCTCGTGCGTGATCGCGATGAACGTGTCGTCGTCGGTCAGCGCGCCCGGACGGCGGACGTCCGACTCCGCGTACACCGAGGCGGCGGGGCCGAAGAGGACGAGCGCCTGGTCGACGAGGTGGCTGCCGAGGTCGTAGAGCAGACCCCCGATCTCCGCCGGGTCGCCGGACTCGCGCCAGCCGCCCTTCGGCTGCGGGCGCCAGCGCTCGAAACGGGACTCGAAGCGCCAGATGTCGCCCAGCTCACCGTCGGCGAACAGCTTGCGCAGGGTCAGGAAGTCGTTGTCCCAGCGGCGGTTCTGGAAGACGGAGAGCAGCAGGCCGCGCTCGTCGGCCAGGGCGGCCAGCTCGCGGGCCTCCGCCGCCGTACCGGCGATGGGCTTGTCCACGACCACGGGGAGGCCGGCCTTCAGGGCGGCGGTCGCGATCGGGACGTGGGTCTTGTTCGGGGACGCGATGACGACCAGGTCGAGTTCGTCGGCGCGTGCCAGCAGGTCGTCGGGGGTGGCGGCGAAGCGCAGCCCGTCGCCGAACTCGGCGCGGGCCTGTGCCTGGCGCTCCGGGTTCGAGGTGACGACGGTGTCGAGGGCGAGCCCCTCGGTCGTGGCGATCAGCGGGGCGTGGAAGACGGAACCCGCGAGGCCGTAGCCGACGAGACCCACGCGAAGGGGCGTACCAGTACCAGTCATGCCTGTCATGCGTCCTACTTTCGCAACGCTGTTGCCAAAGTGCAAGCGCGGGGGACAATGGGTGATGTGAACAGGACCGATGCGGGTGGGGCCGGGAAGCAGGGGAGCCCCGGGAATCCAGGTGTACCCCGGACTTCCGGAGTTTTCGCGGACGAGGGCGGGGGCGGGGCCTCCGGTGTCTTCGCGAACCGGGGTGTCCCAGGGAATCCGGGCGGTGGCGGTGGTGGCGCGGGCACGGGGGCGGGGGCGGTCGGGGTGAACCTTCCTGCCCTGCGCAGTCACAACGCCGCGCTGGTGCTCGATCTGCTGCGCACGGCGGGGGCCTCCGGCATCAGCCGTCTGGAACTCGCCGAGCGGACCGGGCTGACCCCCCAGGCGGTCAGCAAGATCACCGCGCGGCTGCGGGCCGACGGACTCGCGACGGAGGCGGGGCGTCTCGCGTCCACGGGCGGCAAACCCCGTACGGTGCTGCGGCTCGTGCCCGAGGCGGGGCACGCGGTCGGGCTGCATCTCGACCGGGACGAGCTGACCGCGGTGCTCTGCGATCTCACCGGGGCGGTGGTGGCCGAACGGCGCGCCCCACTGGATCTGGGGGCCGGGGCCGGCGCGGTGGTCGAGGGGGCGGCCGGGGAGGTCTCGGCCCTGCTCGGCGAGGTGTCGCCGCTGGGGGTGGGGGTCGCCCTGCCGGGGCCGCTCGATCACACCCTGGGGGTGCTGCACCGGGTGACGGGATTCCCCGAGTGGGACGGGTTCGCCCTGCGGGACGCGCTGGCCGGGCGGCTCGGGCTGCCGGTGGTCGTGGACAAGGACACCAACGCGGCGGCGCTCGGGGTCGCGGTGGGAACCGGGGCCCGGTCCGGCTCCGGCGTCGCGGGCGGAGGGTCCTTCGCGTATCTGCATCTCGGTACGGGACTGGGTGCCGGGCTCGTGATCGGCGGGGCCGTGCACCGGGGGACCCGTACCGGGGCCGGGGAGTTCGGACACCAGGTCATCCAGCTCGACGGGCCGCTGTGCGAGTGCGGGAACCGCGGGTGCATCGAGGTGCTGTGCCTGGACGCGGTGGGGCGGGGGACCGTGGCCGAGGCGGCCCGGGTGCTCGGCGCCGGCGCGGCGAACCTGGTGGGCCTGCTCGACATCGACCTCGTGCTGCTGGGCGGGCGCACGGTCGCGGCCCACGAGGAGGTCTTCCTCCAAGGCGTCGGGGCCGTACTGGAGGAACGGGCCCGGCGTGAGGGAGGCGGCGCGGCGGTGCCGGTCCGGGCGGCCCCCGGCGGCGCGCGAGGAGTGGCCGAGGGCGCGGCCCAACTGCTCCTGGCTCCGCTGTTCGGGCGCGGGGAGGGCTGAGCGGGTCGACCAGGCCCACCCGGCTCGTGGTGCCCGTACCCGGGACCGTTCGCCGCGGGTGCCGCCGGACGGTGGGACTTCGGGGGCCGAACGGGGGTGACTCCCCGTTCGGCGGTCCGATGGAAGGGGTGCGGCGTGGCAGGGTCACGGGGCCATTGCCGGTGACCGAACCGACGCATTCGACCCTCCCGATCCATGCCCCCTCCCGATCGGCCAAAGGCTCCTCATGCGACTGCGTACCTCTCATCCGCTCGCTCCGACCGCCCTCGCCCCGACCGCTCTCGCGCTGTTCGTGACGTTCACGCCCGCCCCGGCGCAGGCGCTGGACGTCCGCCCGGACTGTGTCTCGTCCGACACCCACGACTTCCCGATCAAGACCCGGATCCACGGCGGCCCCGACGCCTACCAGGCGGGCGGCGGCTCAGGGACCTGGTACATCGACCTCACCAACACCACGGCGCACCCCTGCGGCGCGATCCATCCGGTCGTCGTCCTCGTGGACGAGAAGCGGACGCTGCGGCCGGAGCAGGCGCGGCTGGAGTTCTACGAGGGGGACCGGGCCCACGCGGTGCGCTTCGAGCGGAGCGACGAGGACGAGAACGTCGGACCGTTCGACGACGGCTTCCCCGGCTTCACCGTCGCCCCCGGCCGCACCCTCACGGTGAAGGTGCGGCTCTCCCTGGCCTCCGGCGTGAGCGCCCCGAACACCGTCGTCGCGAACGCGGCCGTGGTGCAGAAGCACGACGACGACGGCGACTGGGTGGGGGAGTCGAACGCCTACCGCTTCCGGATCGCGGGCGCCGTCGGGGACCAGGAGCCGGAGGCGGGCACGGAGACCGGTACGGGCGAGGACCCGGACGGTACGGGGGAGGACCTGGGCGGTACCGGGGACACCGGTGCCGACACCGGCGCGAGTCCGGGCGCGAGTGAGGACCCCGGTGCCGCGGCCCGTACCGGCACGGACAGCGGGACCACCGCCGGGACCGGTACGACGGCGCCGTCCGCCGACGAGCTGGCCAGCACGGGACCCGGCAGGCCGGACCGGCCGGCACTGGCCGCGCTCGCGCTCGCCCTCGTCGTGCTCGGAGCCGGACTGTTCGCCCTGGCCCGGTGGATGCGCCCGGGCCGGCGCTGACGGCTGGAGCGGTGTCCGGCGCCGACGCCTGGAAGCTGACGTGCCGGGCGGCGGTGTCCGGCGCCGCCACCTGGAAGCGGTGCCCGGAGCGCCGTCTGCGACGATCGTTTCCGTGGACTATCCGAACGACCAGGACCCCGGCGCCCCCGTCCGCTCCGGTATTCCGGAGCACGGCCGCATCCCCAAGTACTACGCGGTCAAGGCGCACATCGCCCGGCTCGTCGAGGAGCTGGGCGAAGGAGGGCTCCTGCCCACCGAGCGCGACCTCTCCGAGACGTACGAGGTCGCCCGCGAGACGGTGCGCCAGGCGCTCCGCGAGCTGCTGCTCGAAGGGAAGCTGCGCCGGCAGGGCCGCGGCACGGTGGTCGCCGGTCCCAAGCTGGAGCAGCCGCTCTCGCTGGCGAGCTACACCGAGGGCGTACGACGGCAGGGACGCACCCCCGGCCGCACGCTCGTCTCCCTCGACCGCTTCCCCTGTCCGGAACCACTCGCCGCCGAGGCGGGGCTGCGGCGCGGCGAGCCCGTCTGGCACATGGAGCGGGTGCTGCTCGCGGACGACGAACGGGTCGGGCTGGAGAGCACCTATGTCGCGGTCGGCCGGGTCCCGGACCTCGACCGCGACTTCGACCCCGACTCCTCGTTCTACGCGTACCTCCACGACCGGCTCGGTGTCGCGTTCGGCGACGCCGACGAGCGGATCGAGACCGTACTGGCCACTCCGCGCGAGGCGCTGCTCATCGGAACGCCTCCCGCGCTGCCGATGCTGCTGATCCACCGGATCTCGCGGGACACCCGGGGGCTGCCGCTGGAGCGGGTGCGGACGCTGTACCGGGGGGACCGGTTCTCCTTCACCGCGCGTCTCGGTGGCTGATCCTCGTCGGTGAGGCGGGCTCCGGCCCGCCTCTTTATATAACGTGAAGATAACGGGTCTAGCCCAAACGTGATGGGCAGTTCATCGTGCGGTTGCCGGCCGGACCCTCCCGATTACCCCGTCCCGAGGAGCGTTGCCGTCGTGAGAGTGATAGTCGTCGGAGCCGGCGTGGTGGGAACCCTGCACGCCTGGCATGCGGTGGAGCGCGGCCACGAGGTCGTCCAGATCGAGCGTGAGGCCGAGGCCCGCGGGGCCTCGCTGCGCAACTTCGGACAGATCTGGGTCAGTGGACGCGCCGGAGGAGAGGAGCTGGAAACCGCCCTCAGGGCACGGCGGTTGTGGGAGGAGATCGGGGCGCGCGTCCCCCGTCTCGGCTTCCGGGCGTGCGGGTCGCTGACCCCCGTGCGCAACCCGCGCGAACGCGCCGTCGCCGAGGCCGCCCTGGCCCGCGACGACGCCGCCGCCCGGGGCTACGAACTGCTCACCGCGGACCAGGCGCGAGCCGTCAATCCCGCGCTGCGCGGCACCTTCGAAGCGGCGCTTTACTGCGAGCGGGACGCGGCCGTCGAGCCCCGCACCGCCCAACTGGCCCTGCGGGAAGCACTGCTGAAGTCACCCAACTACACCTTCCGGCCGGGCCGCGAGGTCCGCGAGGTGATCGGCGAGAACGCCGTGCGCGACGACCACGGGGACATCCACACCGGCGACGCCGTCGTCCTGTGCACGGGAGCCTGGCTCGGCGGCCTCGTACGCGAACTGGCGGGCCCCGACCTGCCCGTGCGGCGCGTACGGCTGCAGATGATGCAGACGGACCCGCTGGGCGAGCCGCTCACCACCTCCGTCGCCGACGCGGACAGCTTCCGCTACTACCCCGCGTACCGGAGCGCGGCGCTCGACGAGCTCGACGCCGTTCAGCCGCAGGCGCCGACCGCCGCCGAACACCGGATGCAGTTGCTCATGGTGCAGCGCGCGGACGGCGGGCTCACCATCGGCGACACCCACGAGTACGAGCACCCTTTCGCCTTCGACACCCTCGAAGACCCCTACGACCACCTCGCCGAGGTCGTCGAATCCTTCCTCGGCCGCCCGCTGCCGAGGATCCGGCGCCGCTGGGCCGGGGTGTACGCGCAGTGCACCGATCCGGGCCGGGTCGTGCACCGCCAACAAGTGCGGGACGGGGTGTGGCTGGTCACCGGGCCCGGCGGGCGCGGCATGACCTGCTCACCCGCGATCGCGGAGACCACCGCCGACGAGCTGGGATGGTGACCGAGTTGAACGACATACGACTTGTGGTGCTCGACATGGCCGGCACCACCGTCGCCGACGGCGGCCTCGTGGAACGGGCCTTCGCCGCGGCCGCCGCGGAGCTGGGCGTCGAGCCCGGTTCCGCCGACCACGCGGCGAAGCTCGACCATGTACGGGCCACCATGGGCGAGTCCAAGATCTCCGTCTTCCGGCATCTGTTCGGTGCGGAGGCTCTCGCCCGGCGCGCCAACGCCGCCTTCGAGAAGGCGTACGGGGAACTCGTCGACGACGGGCACATCGCGCCGGTCGCCGGGGCCCGCGAGGCGATCGAGGAACTCCAGGGCGGCGGCCGGGCCGTCGCCCTGACCACCGGGTTCGCCCGCGTCACCCAGGACGCGATCCTCGACGCCCTCGGCTGGAGCGACCTGGTGCCGCTCACGCTGTGCCCCGCGGACGCCGGAGGCCGCGGACGCCCGTACCCCGACATGGTGCTGGAGGCCTTCCTGCGGACCGGGGCCGCGGAGGGGGTCCACCAGATCGCCGTCGTCGGCGACACCACGTACGACATGCTCAGCGGTGTACGCGCCGGGGCGGGTGTCGTCGCCGGTGTGCTCACCGGGGCCCACCGGGAGGAGGCGCTGCGCGCCGCCGGGGCCGGGTACGTGCTCGGCTCGGTCGCCGGACTCCCCACGCTGCTCGCCGATGCCGCCGGCGGAGCCGGACGATGAGCGGCGGCATCCGCTTCGACCGTGTCTCCGTCGCCTACGACGGCACGACGGTTCTCGACTCCCTCGACCTGACCGTCGAACCCGGCGAGGTGATGGCCCTGCTCGGACCGTCGGGCTCGGGGAAGACCACCGCGCTGCGGGCCGTCGCCGGTTTCGTGCGGCCCGCGGCCGGGCGCGTGTTCATCGGTGACCGCGATGTGACCGGACTGCCGCCCTACCGGCGGGGGATCGGCATGGTCGTCCAGCAGTACGCGCTCTTCCCGCACATGCGGGTCGAGGACAACGTCGCCTTCGGCCTCAGGGCGCGCGGGGTGTCCAAGGGCGAGATGCGCGAACGGGTCGGCGAGACGCTGGAGATGACCGGGATGTCCGCCTACGCCCGGCGCCATCCGCGCGAGCTGTCCGGCGGGCAGCAGCAACGCGTCGCCATCGCGCGGGCGCTCGCCATCCGGCCGGGGGTCCTCCTGCTCGACGAGCCGCTGTCCGCGCTCGACGCCCGGCTGCGCTCCGGAATGCTTGCCGAACTCGCCAGGCTGCACCGGGAGTTGCCGGACATGTCGATCCTCTACGTCACCCACGACCAGGTCGAGGCGCTGACGCTCGCCGACCGGATCGCCGTCATGGACAAGGCACGGCTGCGGGACGTCGGCACGCCGCGCGAGCTGTACCGGGCGCCGCGCACCGAGTTCACCGCGGCCTTCGTGGGCGAGGCGAACCTCCTGCCGGTACGGGTGGTGGCGGACGGAGTCACCTTCGCCGGGACCGAGTTGAAGGTGCCGACGGGGGACGCCGCCGAGGGCGCCGGTGCCACCCTGTGCGTACGGCCGCACCTCGTCGGACTCGGCACCGGCCCCAACGTCCTCAACGGGCGTCTGGCCGAGGTGCAGTGGCGCGGTGCGACCCATCGCCTCCACGTCGACGTGGGCGGCCATCGGGTGATGGCCGATCTGCGGGAACTGCGCACCGCCCCCGCGCCGGGCGACCTCGTCGACCTGCATTTCGCGCCGGAGGACGCCGTACTGCTCGCCGCGGGGGTGACCGATGGGTAGGCCGGGCGAGCCCTTGCTGACAGGTGAACCCGAGTCGTCCGTACCCCCCGGATGCCCGTCGGCGCGGGCGGACCGCGTTCTCCCGCGCCGGTTCACCGCGCCGCTCCGGGCCCTGCCGCCCGTCGCCGTGCTCGGGCTGGTGTTTCTCTATCCGCTCGGTCTGGTCGTCCGGCAGTCGTTCCGGCCCGAGACCGGGGGAACCTCGGCGCAGGCCTACGGTGACGTGTTCGCCTCCACCGCGTTCCGGGAGGCGCTCGGGACCACCGTGTGGCTCGCGGTGGGGTCCACGGCCGGCTGTCTGGTCCTCGGGTTCGCGCTCGCCCTGGTCATCGCCTTCGTGCCGTTCCCCGGAGCGAAGGCGGTCGCCCGGTTCATCGACGTGTTCCTGTCCTTCCCGTCCTTCCTCATCACGCTCGCCCTGCTGTTCGTCTACGGGACCGCCGGCATCGCCAACGGGCTCTGGACCGGCGCCACCGGGGCCGCCGAGGGACCCTTCCGGTTCCTGACCACACCATGGGGGGTGCTGCTCGCCGAGGTCACCTACTTCACCCCGTTCGTGATGCGGCCCCTGCTCGCCGCCTTCTCGGGGATCGACACCCGGCAGCTCGAAGTGGCGTCCTCGCTCGGGGCGCGGCCCGCGCGGATCGTGCGGCAGGTGATCCTTCCCGAGGCGCTGCCCGCGCTCGCGGCCGGCGGCAGTCTCGTCCTCGTGCTCAGCCTGAACGAGTTCGGGATCGTCCTGTTCACCGGGGCGAAGGGGGTCACGACCCTGCCGATGCTCGTCTACAGCAAGGCGATCCTGGAGTCGGACTATCCCGGAGCCTGCGTCGTCGCCGTCGTCAACGTCCTGATCTCCGTGGGTCTCTACGGTCTCTACCGGGTGGTGAGCCGCCGTGCTGGTGCATAGCCGCAAGGGCAGGTGGGCCGTCTGGGCCGTCTTCCTCGTCCTCTTCCTGCCCCTGTTCGCCCTGCCGCTGCTCGTCGTCCTCGCCGCGTCCTTCGCCACCAACTGGTCCGGCGCACTCCCGTCCGGCCTCACCACCGGGCACTACGCGGCCGCCACCCGGGGCGAGTCCCTCCACGCTCTCACCACCAGCCTGGTCACCGCGGCCACCGCGAGTGTGCTCGCGCTGCTCGTCGGCACCTGGGCCGCGCTCGCCGGGCATGCCCTGGGGCGGCGCGGCAGGCGTGTTCTCGACACGCTGTTCATGCTGCCGGTCGCGGTGCCCTCCGTCGTCGTCGGGCTCGCGGTCCTGGTCGCCTTCTCCCAGCCGCCGGTGCTGCTCAACGGCACCCGGTGGATCGTCTTCCTCGCGCACGCCGTTCTCGTCACGGCGTTCGCCCACCAGTCGGTGTCGGCGGCCGTCGTCCGTCTCGACCCGGCCTACGAACAGGCCGCCGCCTCGCTCGGCGCCCGGCCCTCGACCGTGCTGTGGCGGGTGCGGCTGCCCCTGCTGCTGCCCTCGCTGACCGCCGCCGCGGGCCTCTGCTTCGCCCTGTCCATGGGCGAGTTGAGCGCCACCATGATGCTCTACCCGCCCGACTGGACCCCGCTCCCCGTCCGGATCTACGCGGCCACCGACCGCGGCGCCCTCTTCACCGGGTCCGCGCTCGCCGTGGTCCTCATGACGGCGACGGTGCTCGTCCTGTCCGCCGTCTCCCGGATCCGCACCAGGGCCTCCTACCGCTGATCCGACCGCCCGCCCGTCCCGCCCTCGAAAACCCCGACACCGCAAGGAGTTCATCTCGCCATGCCCGCACACGCGCACTCCCGGCACCTCACTCCGATCGCCGCCGTCATCGGCGCCCTCGCCCTCGCCGCCTCCCTCACCGCCTGCGGCGGGGACTCCGCGGCCTCCGACGCCAAGGTCGTCACCGTGTACAGCGCGGACGGCCTCAAGGGCGAGAACGGGGACGGCTGGTACGACAGAGTCTTCAAGGACTTCGAGAAGCAGACCGGGATCAAGGTCGAATACGTCGAGGGAGGCTCGGGCGAGATGGTCCAGCGGGCCGTCCGCGAGAAGACGAACCCGCAGGCCGACGTCCTGGTCACGCTCCCGCCGTTCATCCAGCAGGCCGACGGCAAGGGGCTGCTCCGGAAGTACGCGCCCAAGGGCTCCGAGCAGGTCGACGGGGCCGACAAGGCCGCCGACGCGACCTGGACGTCCGTCGTCAACAACTACTTCGGGTTCGTCTACAACAAGAAGGAGCTGAAGCAGGCGCCCACCACCTGGAACGAGCTGCTGGACGGGACGTACAAGAACAGGCTCCAGTACTCCACCCCGGGTGTCGCCGGAGACGGAACCGCCGTGCTCATCAAGGCGATCCACGACTTCGGCGGCAAGGATGCGGCGTTCGCCTACCTGAAGAGGCTCCAGGCCAACAACGTCGGCCCGTCCGCGTCCACCGGCAAACTCGCCCCCAAGGTCGACAAGGGTGAACTGCTCGTCGCCAACGGAGACGTGCAGATGAACTACGCGCAGTCCAAGGACATGCCGAACCTGGGCATCTGGTTCCCGCGCGCCACCGACAAGGCCGCCGACGCCGCCGGGAGGCCGACCACCTTCGCGCTTCCGTACGCCGCGGGCCTCGTCACCAAGGCACCGCACTCCGGGAACGGCGAGAAGCTCCTCGACTTCATGCTGTCCGCCACCGCGCAGCAGCAGGTCAGCGAGATCGGCGGCGGCTTCTCCGCACGCCGGGACGTCAAGGCCACCGACGCGAACGCCATCGCGCTCACCCGGCTCATGGAAGGCGTCGAGGTCTTCCAGCCGGACTGGTCCGACATCGACGAGAACCTGACCACGTACGTCGAGGACTGGAAGTCCGCCACCGGGACCTGAGCCACCACCGGCCGAACCACCCTCGGCGAGGGTCCCGGCCGAACTGCCGCCAGCCGAAGGGCCGTCGGCCGGACCACGTTCAGCCGAAAGGCCTCGGCCGAACTGCCTCAGCCGAAAGGCCCTCAGCCGAAAGGCCGTCGGCCGGACCCGCCCCGCCCGCGATGCCCCTGGAACCACCGGGGGCCTCGCCGTGCCCCGCCGCGCCACCCTCGCTGTCCATCCGTGCTCCACACCCTCGTCCCCCTCCCGGAGGATCACGTGTCGTCACGCATGTCCCGTCGCTCCCTGCTCGCCTCCGCGGCCGGTCTCGCCCTCGCCGCCGGCCCCCTCGTCTCCGTCGCCCGAGCCGCCGCCAGGACTCCCAAGGTCCTCGTCATCGGCCTCGACGGCACCCTGCTGGACCGCGTCAAGGACGCCGACGCCCCCAACCTCGACGCCCTGATGGCCGCGGGCCTCACCGCGCCCAGCAGCATCTACGCCAACCCGTTCGCGCCCACCCTCTCCGGCCCCGGCTGGTCCACGATCATCACCGGCGTCTGGCCCGACAAGCACAACGTCAAGGACAACACCTTCACCGGTCAGAGGTTCGCGCAGTACCCGGACTTCCTCACCCGGATCGAGACCGCCCGGCCGTCGCTGTCGACGTACGCCGTCTCCTCCTGGGCGCCCCTGACCGACACGGTCTTCTCCTCCGAGGTCGACACCCGCGTGTCCACCCCGAGCGCCGAGTACGACACCGGCACCACCTCGCGCGCCGTGGCCCGGTTGCGCGACGCCGACCCGGACGCGGTGTTCGTGCAGCTCGACAACGTCGACCACGCGGGCCACGGCTACGGCGCCGCCAGCAGGCAGTACCTGGACGCCATCCACGGCGTCGACACGCAGGTCGGCCAGATGGTCGCCGCGGTCAAGGCCCGTGCCACGTACGCCTCCGAGGACTGGCTCATCATGATCACCGCCGACCACGGGCACACCGACGCGGGCGGCCACGGAGGCTCCAGCACGCCCGAACGGCAGACCTTCATGATCGCGACCGGCCCGGCCCTGGCCGCCGGTTCGGTGCGTCACGACGTCAAGATGCCCGACATCGCCGCCTCCGCCCTCGCCCACCTGGGCGTCGCGATCGACCCGGCCTGGGGCCTCGACGGACGGCCGGTGCAACAGCCCGTCCCGGACGACTTCGACACGCTCCGCCCGCAGCTCGCCACCCGCGTCGACGAGACCGGCATCGGCGCCGCGGTGCTCGGCTTCACGCACACCCCGCCGAGCGGCTGGTCGGTCGACAACTCCGCGATGGGCACGGGCGGCGTCACCGAGTGGCGCGGCTGGTCCTTCACCACGGACGAGTTCTGGACGAAGGCGCAGGCCGACCAGAACCGCGAGAGCAACGTCCGGGCGCGCAACGTGTTCGCCGTGGCCGACGGCGACGAATGGCAGGACAAGACGTTCTCGGGCACCTTCGACTCCACGCTCGTCAGTCCCGCGTACCCGGTCACCGGGGGCGCCGCCGCCACCCTCACGTACACCACCTACTACCGTCAGGAGGCCCCGCAGAAGGGCGAGGTGCTCGTCTCCTACGACGGTGCCACGCCGGTCGGCGTGAAGACGTACACCGCCGACACGTCCTCCCGCGTGGAGAAGCTGACCCTCCAGGTCCCGGCGGGTGCGACGACCGCGCGCGTGCGCTTCCGCTACACCGGCGGCAACAACTGGTACTGGGTGATCGACGGAGTGTCGGTGAAACCGGTCTGACCTGACCGGCACCGCAATGCCCTGACTAGGCTGAGGGCGTCGGCACAGTGTCGTTCCGGCGCCCGCGGATCGAGTGCGTACGCACGCCAGGACGGCAGGAGACCCACCCCATGTCAGAGCGCAAGCCGATCGATTCGTGGCTCACCGACATGGACGGTGTCCTCATCCACGAAGGTGTGCCCATTCCCGGCGCCGACGCCTTCATCAAGAAGCTGAGGGAGTCCGGGAAGCCCTTCCTGGTCCTGACGAACAACTCCATCTACACCGCGCGCGACCTGCACGCCAGGCTCAACCGCATGGGCCTGGACGTGCCGGTCGAGAACATCTGGACCTCCGCCCTCGCCACCGCGAAGTTCCTGGACGACCAGCGGCCCGGCGGCACGGCGTACGTCATCGGCGAGGCGGGTCTGACCACCGCTCTGCACGACATCGGGTACGTCCTGACCGACCACGAACCGGACTACGTGGTCCTCGGCGAGACCCGTACGTACTCCTTCGAGGCCATGACCAAGGCGGTCCGGCTGATCAAGGGCGGCGCCCGGTTCATCGCGACCAACCCGGACGAGACCGGCCCGTCCACCGAGGGCCCGCTGCCGGCCACCGGAGCGGTCGCCGCGCTGATCACCAAGGCCACCGGCAAGCAGCCGTACTTCGCGGGCAAGCCCAACCCGCTGATGATGCGGACCGGCCTGAACGCCATCGGCGCGCACTCCGAGTCCAGCGCGATGATCGGCGACCGGATGGACACCGACGTGCTGGCCGGTCTGGAGGCGGGGATGCAGACCTTCCTCGTGCTGACCGGGCTGACCACGCCGGAGGAGATCGAGCGCTATCCGTACCGGCCGTCGAAGATCGTCGACTCGATCGCGGACCTCGTCGACCGCGTCTGAGCGAGCGATCCGACCTCCGGAGCGCGTCGGGCCGGTTCCAAACCCCTGGTGGCGCGCACAGACCCGAACGGAGCAGCGGCGGCCCGCTGAAGATGCGGGGCCCCCCCCGGGCGGGGCGGCGGCAGGGTTGGTGTTGGTTTATTATTTCTCACAATACTATTAATATAATCGGCGCGGGGGGGCA
>NZ_JBSFZS010000029.1:0-71784 GCF_053600395.1 Streptomyces sp. NPDC005070
GAGTCGACGGCCTTCCCCAGACTGCTGTCGAACGTGGTCTGGTGGGGCTGGCCTCCGAGCGCCTCGCCGTAGGAGGACTTACGAACCGACCTTGCGCTTGTTCCACACGTCGAACCCGACCGCGGCCAGCAGGGCCATGCCCTTGATGACCTGTTGCCAGTCGGTTCCGACACTGAGGAGGTTCATACCGTTGTTCAGCACACCGAGGACCAGGCCACCGATGATCGCGCCGAGGACGGTACCCACACCGCCGCTCATGGACGCGCCACCGATGAACGACGAGGCGATGGCCTCGAGTTCGTAGCTCAGGCCCGCCTTCGGTGAGGCCGCGTTCAGGCGGGTGGCGATCGCCAGGCCCGCCAGGGCCGCGAGCGCGCCCATGTTCAGGAAGACCAAGAAGGTGACCTTCTTGTCCTTGACGCCGGAGAGCTTCGCCGCCGCCAGGTTGCCGCCGATCGCGTAGATGTGACGGCCGAACACGGCGTTGCGCATGACGTAGCCGTAGCCGACCACCAGCGCCCCCAGGATCAGCAGGATGATCGGCGCGCCCTTGTAGCTGGCGAGCAGCATTGTGACCACCAGGACCGCGGAGATCAGCGCCACCAGCTTGAGCAGGAAGATGTTGCGCGGCACCACGTCCAGCGCGAACTCCTGCTGGCGCTTGCGGTCGCGGACCTCCTGGAGCACCACGAAGGCGATCACGGCGAAGCCCAGCAGCAGCGTGATGTTGTGGTAGTTGGTGGTCGGGCCGGCCTCGGGCAGGAAGCCGCTGCCGATCTTCTGCAGTCCGCCCGGGAACGGGCCGAGGGTCTGGCCCTGCAGAAGGATCTCCGTCACGCCGCGGAAGATCAGCATGCCGGCGAGCGTGACGATGAAGGACGGTATGCCGAGGTAGGCGATCAGGAAGCCCTGTGCGGCGCCCGCGATGGCGCCCACGATCAGGCACAGCACCACCGCGACGGGCCACGGGACGCTGTGCTCCACGGTCAGTACGGCCGCGAAGGCGCCCACGAAAGCCGTCAGCGAGCCGACCGACAGGTCGATGTGGCCCGCGATGATCACCAGCATCATGCCGATCGCGAGGATCAGCACGTAGCTGTTCTGCAGGATCAGGTTGGAGACGTTGCGCGGCAGCAGGAGCTGGCCGTCGGTCCAGACGGCGAAGAGCGTGACGATCAGGCCGAGGGCCAGCAGCATGCCGTACTGGCGCATGTTGCGGCGCATGCCGTCGACCACCAACTGGAGCAGGCCCTCACCCGGGGCGCTCCCGCCCCCGCCCGGCGGCGCGGTGGCCGGGTTCTTGTCGGTCACATCGGTGCTCATCGCGTTACCTCTTTGTCCTTCGTCATCTGACGCATCAGCACTTCCTGCGTGGCCTCGGCCCGCGAGAACTCACCAGTCAGCCGCCCGGCAGCCATGGTGTAGATGCGGTCGCACATGCCGAGCAGTTCGGGCAGCTCGGAGGAGATGAAGACGACCGCCTTGCCCTCGGCCGCCAGCTTGTCGATGACCGTGTAGATCTCGTACTTGGCGCCCACGTCGATGCCGCGCGTGGGCTCGTCCAGGATCAGCACGTCAGGGCCCGCGAAGATCCACTTGCTGAGGACGACCTTCTGCTGGTTGCCGCCGGACAGCTTGCCCACCGGCTCGAAGACGGTCGGCGCCTTGATGTTCATGGACTTGCGGTAGCCCTCGGCGACCTGCCGTTCCTCGTGCTCGTCGACGAAGCCGCGCCTGGCCACCTTGGAGAGGGCGGACAGCGAGATGTTGCGGTTGATGGTGTCGATGAGGTTGAGGCCGTAGTGCTTACGGTCCTCGGTGACGTATGCGATCCCGTGCTTGACCGCCTCCGCGACGGACTTGGTACGGATCTCATGGCCGTCCTTGAGGACCGTGCCGCCCGCGTACCGGCCGTACGCGCGCCCGAAGACGCTCATCGCCAGCTCGGTGCGGCCGGCTCCCATCAGGCCGGCGATACCGACGATCTCCCCGCGCCGTACCTGGACGGAGACGTCGTCGACCACCTTGCGCTGCTGGTCGATCGGGTGGTGCACGGTCCAGTCGCGGATCTCCAGCGCGGGGGCGGCGCCCTCCTCGGCCTCGTGCGGGGTGCGCTCGGGGAAGCGGTTCTCCAGGTCGCGGCCCACCATGCCGCTGATGATCCGGTCCTCGGTCGTCTCCGGCGCCTTCACGTCGAGGGTCTCGATGGACTGGCCGTCGCGGAGGATCGTCACCGAGTCCGCGACCTTGCGGATCTCGTTGAGCTTGTGGGAGATGATGATCGAGGTGATGCCCTGGTTCTTCAACTCCAGTATGAGATCCAGGAGTTTGTCGCTGTCCTCGTCGTTGAGCGCCGCTGTCGGCTCGTCGAGGATGAGCAGCTTCACCTTCTTGGAGAGCGCCTTGGCGATCTCCACGAGCTGCTGCTTGCCCACGCCGATGTCGGCGACGCGGGTCTCGGGGTGGTCGGTCAGACCGACCCGGCGCAGCAACTGCGTGGCGTGCCGCAGGGTCTCGTTCCAGTTGATGAACCCGCCCCTGGCGTGTTCGTTGCCGAGGAAGATGTTCTCCGCGAGGGAGAGGTAGGGCGACAGCGCCAGTTCCTGGTGGATGATGACGATGCCGTGGTGTTCGCTCGCGCGGATGTCCCTGAAGTGGCAGACCTCTCCCTCGAAGAGGATCTCCCCCTCGTAACTGCCGTGCGGATGGACGCCGGAGAGCACCTTCATCAAGGTGGACTTGCCGGCGCCGTTCTCGCCGCAGATGGCGTGGACCTCGCCCTGACGGACGGTCAGTGTGACGTCCGACAGCGCCTTGACACCGGGAAAGGTCTTGACGATCGAGCGCATTTCCAGGACGGGTCCCGCCATGGTCGTGCCTTCCAATCCGTGAGGTTCGACGCTTACTTGAGCTTGTCCGCCGTGTAGTAGCCACCGTCGACCAGGACCGACTGGTAGTTGGACTTGTCGACGCTCACCGGCTGGAGCAGGTAGGCGGGGACGACCTTCGCGCCGTTGTCGTACGTCGTGGTGTCGTTGGTCTCCGGCTTCTTGCCGTTGAGGGCCGCGTCGACCATCGTCGAGGCGATCTTGGCGAGCTCGCGGGTGTCCTTGTAGACGGTCTGCGTCTGCTCGCCCGCGATGATCGACTTCACCGACGCCAGCTCGGCGTCCTGGCCCGTGAGGACCGGCAGCGGCTTGTTCTTGGAGCCGTAGTCGTCCGACTTCAGCGCCGACAGGATGCCGATGGAGATGCCGTCGTACGGGGAGAGGACCGCGTCGACCTTCTTGCTGGAGTACGACTTGGTGAGGATGTCGTCCATGCGCTTCTGGGCGGTCGCGCCGTCCCAGCGCAGGGTGGTGACCTGGTTGAGCGCGGTCTGGCCGGACTGGACGACGAGCTGCTTCTTGTCGATGTAGGGCTGGAGCACCTTCATCGCTCCGCCGAAGAAGTACTTCGTGTTGTTGTCGTCGTTCGAGCCGGCGAAGAGCTCGATGTTGAACGGGCCCTTCTTGGAGCCGTCCGCGAGACCGAGCTTCTGGAGGATGTAGTTGCCCTGGAGCTCGCCGACCTTCGAGTTGTCGAAGGACGCGTAGTAGTCGACGTTCTTCGTGTCGAGGATCAGCCGGTCGTAGGCGATGACCGGGATGTGGGCGTCCGCGGCCTGCTGGAGCACGTTGCTCAGGGACTTGTTGTCGATCGCCGCGACGATCAGCGCCTTGACGTTCTGCGTGATCAGGTTCTCGATCTGCGAGACCTGCTGGGCCGGGTCGTCCTCGCCGTAGACCAGCTTGGTCTTGTAGCCCTTGGACTGAAGGTTCTTGACGACGTTGTTGCCGTCGGCGATCCAGCGCTCGGAGGACTTGGTCGGCATCGCGATACCGATGGTCCCGCCCTTGCTGCTGCCCTTGTCCTCCTTGCTGCCGCCTTCGCCGCTCTGGCCGCAGGCGGTCAGGGCGAGGGCGAAGGAGGCGGCTCCGGCTATGGCGGTGAGAGCGGCTCTGCGGTTACGCATGATCATCATCCTTGATGTCTGGGAGCGGGCTCGGTCTCGCGGAACTCGGAAGCTCCGGGAGCTTGGAGAGAGGAAGGCCGAGAAGGTGTGTTGGATTGTGCGCGACTGTGTCTGCTTGTGTGAAGGGGGTTTGTGCGAACGTTATGAGGGAGTGTCGAACCGCGAGAGCGCCCCGGGCAGACGGGAGCCGAGCGGGGCCATGTCGCCGCCCGCGCCGTGCCGTGCCAGCAGGTCAAGGGCGAGACGGCCGCGCCGCACCCGCTCCCGGGCCGTGCTCAGGGTCAGGTCCCGCAGATGGTGTCCGTACGGGTAGATCCCGGGGGTCTTGGACAGCCCGAACTTCAGATAGAGCGGTGCGCCGCGCCGGATCAGCTCGGCGACCTCGTACATCCGGATGTACCCGCCGAGATCGTCGGGGGCCTCGATGTACATGTCCATGGGGGCGGCGGAGACCCGCCGGATCTCGGTGAGGTGATCGAGCGTCAGATCGCTCGGCACGTTCAGCGAGTCGGCGCCGAGGTTCTCGTACACGGCGTACGAGGCCGGGTTGACCGGACCGATCAGCGCCGAGACCTTGAACGTCGTGTCGGCCGGGAGGATCCCGGCGACGCGCGCCCGGTGCAGCGTCCACAGCACACCCTCGTCGGCGACGAGCAGGCACTTGACGCCCAGTTCCGTCGCCCGGACGGCGTCCTCGACACAGCCGGCCACCGCGTCGTGGCCGCGGGCGCGCAGCCCGCCGCCGCGCGAGTCGGAGCGCGCCGAGGCGCCGATGTCCCAGATGCCGCGCGGTCCGGTGAACAGGCAGAGTTCGATGTCGCGTTCACCGGTGGCCTCGACCATCTCGGTGATCTCGGCGTCGGTCAGCATCCAGATGCCGCTGCCCTGGCTGATCCGGTGGATCGGCACATCGAGCCGCGAGGCCTCCTTGAGGACCACGGCGAGCGCCTCGGGCCCCTCCACGGAGGGAACCTCGGTGCGCCAGCGGCCGCCTCCGGGGAAGGTGTGCGGCGAGGCGTCGTCGGGGGAGAGGGCGGGCGCGGCCAGGCCGAGCGCGGCCAGGGCCGGCTCACCGGGTCGACGGGGCGCCGTGGGAGAGGCGTCGGTCACAAGCTGTCCTTCATTGTTCGATATTTCGGGCATGGTTCGCGACGCTGGGCGCGCGAGGCCTGGTGTACGCCGGTACGGGGCCGTCAGGAATCCCCGTACCGGCGTACGGCTTTGGTGGTCACGGTTTCAGCAGGACCTTGCCGACCTTGGGATCACCGGAACCCACCAGTTCGATGGCCTCCGGGAACGCGGCCAGCGGCAGCTCGTGCGTCACCAGCGGGGTCGGGTTCAGCAGGCCCGCGCCGAAGACCCGTACCGTGTGCGCCCAGGCCTCCGGCGGAGCCCCGAACACGGTGTGCACCTCGAGCTGCCGTACGACGAGATCGGTCGGGTCGAGACCCTCGGCACCCGGCGCCGGGATCCCCGTGAGGACCAGGCGCCCGCCGCGCCGCAGCAGGGAGGCGGCGGTGCGTGCCGCGGACGCGGACCCGGCGGTCTCGATCACGACGTCGAAGTCGTCGGGGAGCTCCTGGTCCCTGGTGCGGAACCCGGTGGCGCCGAACTCCCGCGACAGCGCCGCCCGGTCGGGGCGGGTGCCCACCACGAGCAGCTCGGCCGGCGAACCGGCCTTCAGGAACTGCACGGCGAACATCCCGAGCGTTCCGGTGCCCACCACGGCCACGCGCTCACCGGGCCGCGCGTTCGCCTTGAGCGCGGCGGCCGCGATGCAGGCGGCCGGCTCCAGCAGGGCGGCGGCCGTCAGATCGGCGTCGTCGGGCAGGACGTGCAGCAGCCGCGCCGGCAACGTCAGCGTGCTCGCCATGGCGCCGGGAACGGTGAAACCCGTCTCCTCGTACCCGGCCGTGCACAACGTTGTCTCGCCCGCGTGGCAACGGTCGCAGACCTGGCAGTTGCGGAAGCCCTCGCCGACGACCTTGCGGCCGACGAGCGTCGCCGGGACACCGGCGCCGACCTCCTCGACGGTCCCGGACCACTCGTGACCCGGGATCAGGGGATAGCGGACGTAGCCCTCGGGCCGGTTGCCCTGGTAGACCTCGCGGTCGCTGCCGCAGATGCCGACCGCGTGCACCCGCACGAGCGCCTCGCCCGCCGACGGCCGGACCGGCTCGTGCGGGACCAGTCGGTGCTCGCCCGGACCCTCGACGAGGACCGCGGTGCTCACTGCCCCCCCTTGGGCTTGCGCTGCTCCCAGCCGTCGGCCCACAGGTCGAACCGGGCCTGCTGCTGCGGGAACTCGGCCGCCGCGTCGACGTCCAGCTCGACGCCGAGTCCCGGCTCGTGGGACAGCTCGAAGTAGCCGTCCACGACCTGCGGGGCGCCCTTGACGACCTTCTTGATCTCCGCGTCGGCGAAGTCGTTGAAGTGCTCCAGGATCTTGAAGTTCGGCGAGGTGAAGCCGACCTGGAGGGAGGCGGCGGTCAGGACCGGCCCGCCGACGTTGTGCGGCGCCACCAGGACGTAGTGCGCCTCGGCGGTGGCGGCGAGCTTGCGGGTCTCCCAGATGCCGCCGATGTGGCCGACGTCGGGCTGGATGATGTCGACCGCCTGGCTCTCGAAGAGCTCGCGGAACTCGATGCGGTCGTGGATCCGTTCACCCGTCGCGACCGGCATGTCGACCTTGGCGGCCACCTTCTCCAGCGCCTTGAGGTTCTCCGGCGGCACCGGCTCCTCCAGCCACGCGGGCTTGAAGGGGGCGAGCTCGCGGGCGAGGCGGACGGCGGTGGACGGCGAGAAGCGGCCGTGCATCTCCAGCATCAGCTCGGTCTCGGGCCCGATGGCGTCGCGCACCGCCTCGATGAGCGACACCGAGTAGAGCGTGGCCTCGTGGTCGAGTTCGAAGTGCCCGGTGCCGAAGGGGTCGATCTTGAGGGCCTTGTAGCCCCGCGCGACGACCTCCTGAGCGGCCTTGTGGTAGGCCTCCGGGGTGCGTTCGGTGGTGTACCAGCCGTTGGCGTAGGCCTTGACCCTGTCGGTGACCTTGCCGCCGAGGAGCTGCCAGACCGGCACCCCGAGCGCCTTGCCCTTGATGTCCCAGCAGGCCATCTCGATGACCGCGATGCCGGACATCACGATCTCGCCGGCGCGTCCGTAGTCGCCGTACTTCATCCGGCGGACCAGGTCCTCGACGGCGAACGGGTCGGAGCCGAGAATATGGTTGGCCTGCGCCTCGTGCAGATAGCCGATCAGCGCGTCGGTGTGGCCCAGCATGCGGGTCTCGCCGACCCCGGTGATGCCCTCGTCGGTGTGCACCTGGACGTAGGTCAGGTTCCGCCAGGGTGTCCCGACCACGTGTGTGGTGATTCCCGTGATGCGCACGGCAGATGCCCCCTGTGCTTTCAGCTCTGTTCGAAATTTCGTCACACGTTCGAAATGCTGGCGTGACAGTAAGGACGCGGCCCGGGGGGTGTCAATGGGTCGCGCAGATAACGGTTTCGACGCGATGGGCGTCGGATGGGCGCCAGGATGGCGGGGAATGGTCGGGGATGCCTGGGTCCGCCGGACCGGAATAATCGATTCCGCACAACATCTTCACAACTGCGCCTAGGAACGTTACCGGCGGTGACCCTAGTCTTCCCGCGTCATGGACTACTGCCACGTGTGCCGCAGGCACCTCAACGGCGCCCTCGCCTGTCCCGGGTGCGGCACCCCGGTCGACGAGCTCGGCGCGGACGCCGAGGAGGCCCGCGCGCGCCCGCAGACAGGTGCGGACACCGACGCGCACCAGGGCGAGGACGGCGACGTCGAGTGGCGCTCCCGGCGTGCCGCGCGCCGGCGTGGCGGCCCTGCCGTGGACACGGAGGCCGGGAGTGCGGACGACCGGAGGGGTCCGAAGGCCCCGGCCGGCGCCAGCCGGCGCGACCGCAAGGCCGCCGCGCACCGCCGCCGGCGCCGTCGCACCCTGTACATAGCCGTCGGCTTCGTCATGGCGGCCGGCGGTCTGAGCCTCGCCGAACTCGGCGTCGACGCGCCCGGGCTCGGCCCCAGCCCCGCCGCCGCGGAGTCGCCCCAAGGCTCGGCCTCACCGGCGGCGTCCTTGCTCAAGAAGGACTCCCCCGCCAAGTCCCCCTCGGCCGGGCGTACGTCCACCTCCTCGCCGTCGGCCTCCACATCCGCCTCCGCCTCGTCCTCCGCGTCGGCGACCGCGACGAGCGGGGAGAGCGCCGGGGGCGGCGGGTCCTCGACCGCCGGCACCCTCCCGGGCCGGACCACCTCGGCCCCGGCGACCGCCTCCTCGGCCCCGGGCGCATCGGCCCCCGCCACCACGGGCCCGACGACGTCGGCACCCACCCCGGCACCCTCGTCCTCGGGCGACTGCAACCGCTTCCTGTGGTGGTGCACGTAGCGGTGGGGGTGTCGCCCGGCACGGGCTGACCTGTGCGGGGCCCTCCGGTTCCCGGGTCTTCCGGGTTCTGCGGTTGTCCCCGGAGCTCGCGCCCTCAGGCGCCGTCGCCCGCGCCGCCCGGGGTCTCGCCCAGCATGCGGCGCAACAGCTCGCGCAGGGCCACCCGTTCCTGGTCCGAGAGCTCCGCCAGGGGTTCGCGGGCGAAGTCGAGCGAGTCGCGCAGCCCGCCGGCGATTCTGCGGCCCTCGGCCGTCGCCGCCGCCAGTTTCACCCGGCGGTCCGCCGGGTCGGGGCGGCGCTCCACCAGCCCCCGCGTCTCCAGCCGGTCCACGATCCCCGTGACGTTGGACGGCTCGCACCGCAGTTTCTGCGCCAGACGGCGCATCGGCAGCGGCTCCAGTGAGAGCAGGCTCAGCAGCCGTGCCTGCGCGCCTGTGAGGGCGTGTTCGGCGGCCGCGTCCTCGTACTCCTCGTGGTAGCGGGCCACGACCGTGCCGATCAGTTCGACGACCTCCATGGTCAAAGGGTCGATCCGTGGTCTCTTGTGGGTGGCCATGCCCTCGATCGTATCGCGTTACTTGACATCATGAAATATTCATGAGCATCGTTGTTTCAGGTACTCATTGTTTGAGGTACTGAAACATTTCCGCCCGCCGGTCACCGTGAAAGGCGCACCCTCATGTCCGAGACCCCCCAGCTTCCCTCCACCGGCCGTGAATGGCACCTGGTCAGCCGTCCGGTCGGCTGGCCCCAGCCCGCCGACTTCGCCCTGGTCGAGGCCGAGGTCCGGCAGCCGGGTCCGGGCGAGGTCCTGGTCCGCAACGCCTACGTCTCCGTCGACCCGTACATGCGCGGCCGCATGAGCGCCGCGAAGTCCTACGTCGCCCCCTTCGAGCTCGGCAAGACCATGCAGGGCGGCGCGGTCGGCGAGGTCATCGCCTCGAACGCCGAGGGCATCGAGCCCGGCGACCACGTGCTGCACTTCCTCGGCTGGCGGGAGTACGCCGTCGTGGACGCCAAGCAGGCCGTCAAGGTGGACCCGGAGGCCGCGCCGCTGTCGACGTACCTCGGCGTCCTCGGCATGACCGGCCTCACCGCGTACGCCGGGCTCCTGCGCACCGCCTCCTTCAAGGAGGGCGACTCCGTCTTCGTGTCCGGCGCCGCCGGTGCCGTCGGCAGCCAGGTGGGCCAGATCGCCCGGCTCAAGGGCGCCTCGCGCGTCATCGGTTCCGCCGGGTCCGACGAGAAGGTCAAGCTGCTCGTCGACGAGTACGGCTTCGACGCGGCCTTCAACTACAAGAGCGGCCCGGTCTCCCAGCAGCTCCGCGAGGCCGCGCCCGACGGCGTCGACGTCTACTTCGACAACGTGGGCGGCGACCACCTGGAGGCCGCCATCGGCTCGCTGAACCAGGACGGCCGCATCGCGGTCTGCGGCATGATCTCCGTCTACAACAGCACCGAGCCCGCCCCGGGCCCGCGGAACCTGGCCCGGCTGATCCAGACCCGCGGCCGCATCCAGGGCTTCCTCGTCGGCGACCACTACGACCTCCAGCAGGAGTTCGTGCGGGAGGTCGGCGGCTGGATCCGCTCCGGCGAGCTGAAGTACGCCGAGACGGTCGTCGAGGGCATCGAGAACAACGTGGAGGCGTTCTTCGGCGTCCTGCGCGGCGACAACATCGGAAAGATGATCGTCAAGCTCTGACCCCGGCGGGGCGGCGGCGGACCGGGGACGGCGACCGCTTCCGAGGTGGCGGCGGACCGGGCAAGGACGGCCGCCGCCACCACGGGCTGTGGCCCGGCGCGGCACCCCGATAGGGTCTCCCCATGCGCGATCTTGGGGTGGGTTTCGGCTATCTGCTGCGCGGCCAGCGGTGGGTGGCCCGGCACGGGAGGAGTTTCGGGTTCGGGCTGCTGCCCGGACTCGTCACGCTCGTTCTGTACGCGGCGGCGCTCGTCGCCCTCGGTGTGTACGGGGAGGACTTCGTCACCTGGGCGACGCCGTTCGCGGACGACTGGAGCAGCCCCTGGGGCGGTCTCTTCCGCGGCTTCCTCACCGCCGTCCTGTTCGCCCTGGCACTCCTCCTCGCCGTCCTGACCTTCACCGCGGTCACCCTGCTCATAGGCCAGCCCTTCTACGAGAGCCTCTCGGAGAAGGTCGACCGCGACGTCTCCCCGGACGGCACCGCCCCCGAGTCGGGACTGCCCCTCTGGCGCGAGCTGTGGATCTCCGCGCGCGACAGCCTCCGTGTCCTCGCGCGGGCCCTCGTGTGGGCGGTCCTCCTCTTCGCGCTCGGCTTCGTCCCGTTCATCGGCCAGACCGTCGTGCCGGTGCTCGGCTTTTTCGTCACGGGCTTCTTCCTCACCGAGGAACTCGTCGCCGTCGCCCTGCAGCGCCGCGACGTCGACCTGCGGGCACGCCTCGCGCTGCTCCGCTCCCGCAAGACGCTGGTCTGGGGCTTCGGCACCCCGCTGGGCCTCGCCTTCCTCGTCCCGTTCGTCGCCGTGTTCCTGATGCCGGGAGCGGTCGCGGGCGCCACCCTGATGGCCCGGGACCTGCTCGGCGAGGAGACCCGCGAGGGTGGCGACTCCGACGAGGCGTCCGAGGAGCAGAGCACCGCCCCTTGACCGGCGCGCACGCCCCCGGCGCCACGCTCGTCCGGAGGAGTGAAGCGCCCCCGGCGGATCCCGGGAGCGCTCAGTTCTCGCCCAGCAGGGTCAGGAAGTCGCGGAACGCGGCCGGCATGTCCACGGACTCCGGGTCCAGCAGCCACTGGTACTGAAGGCCGTCCATCACGGCCACGAGCAGGGGAGCTGCGCGCTCCGGCGTGAGTCCGCTCGGCAACCGCTCCCCGTACTCGGCGCGCAGCGCCACGGCCATGTTCGCGCGCACCGCGCCGTAGCGCCGGGTGAAGAACTCGCGGGCCGGGTGCCCCTCCGTGACGCTCTCCCCGAGCAGGGCCGAGAAGGTCTGGATGATCCCGGGCCGCATGGCGTTGTACTCGACCAGCGAGACGAGCAGATCGGCCCGCCAGGGGGTGCCCGGCAGGGCGTCCCACTGGTCCCGCTCCTTGAGCACGGCGACGAGCAGGGCCTCCTTGGTGGGGAAGTGGTGCAGCAGGCCCTGCTGGGTGAGACCGACGCGCTCGGCGACCGCGGCGAGGCTCGCACCCCGGTAACCCCGCTCGGCGATCACCTCCAGCGCCGCGCGCACGATCTCGGCGCGCCGCTCCTCGCTCCGGGTCCGGGTCGTCATGGCGTCACCGTACGGCATCCGATCACCCTCATTGTAACGGCAGAATAACGAAACCTACCGCTCCACAGGTGACCGATGCACGATGGGGGCGACCGACGGTTTTCGACGAGGAGGTGCCGGCATGGCGGACGCTGCGGTGGAAACGGCGGAGGGCGCGGAGGGCGCGAAAGGGGACGCGGCCCGAGAGGCCGTCGTCGAGGCGGCGCTCGGCCGCCTCGGCCTGGACGCGAAGGCCCGGCTGCTGTCCGGGCGGAACATGTGGACGCTGCCCGAGCTCCCCGAGATCGGGCTGAAGTCCCTCGTCATGTCCGACGGCCCGATCGGCGTCCGCGGTGTCCGCTGGACCGCCGACGACCCTTCCGTCGCGCTCCCCTCGCCCACCGCCCTCGCCGCCTCCTGGGACCCGGAGCTGGCCCGCCGCGTCGGCACGCTGCTCGCCCAGGAGGCGCGCCGCAAGGGCGTCCACGTGCTGCTCGCCCCCACCGTCAACCTCCACCGCTCACCGCTCGGCGGCCGCCACTTCGAGGCCTACAGCGAGGACCCGCTCCTGACCGGCGCGATCGGCGGCGGCTACGTCCGCGGCGTGCAGTCCGGCGGGGTCGCCACCACCGTCAAGCACTTCGTCGCCAACGACGCCGAGACCGACCGCTTCACGGTGAACAACCTCGTCTCCGAGCGCGCCCTGCGCGAGCTGTACCTGGCGCCCTTCGAGACCATCGTCGAGAAGGCCCGCCCGTGGGGCGTCATGACCGCCTACAACGCGGTCAACGGCACGACCATGAGCGAGCACCGCCGTCTCGTGAACGACGTCCTGCGCGGCGAATGGGGCTTCGACGGGTTCAACGTCTCCGACTGGATGGCGGCCCGCGACACCAAGGCCGCGATCGAGGGCGGCCTCGACGTCGCCATGCCCGGCCCCCGGACCGTCTACGGAGAACCGCTCGCCGCCGCCGTGCGCGCCGGGGAGGTGGCGGAGGCCACGGTCGACGCGGCCGTCCGCAACGTGCTCCGGCTCGCCGCCCGTGTCGGCGCCCTGGAGGGCGCCGAACCCGTCGTGACCGAGGCGCCGGCGGACGTTGACGGGGAGGCCCTGGCCCGCGAGGTGGCCCGCCGCGGCTTCGTCCTCGTCCGCAACGAAGGAGCCCTGCCGCTCCCCGCGGGGCACCGGGTCGCCCTCATCGGAGCCGCCGCCCGCGACGCCCGCGTCCTCGGCGGCGGCTCGGCCACCGTCTTCCCCGCCCGGATCGTCTCGCCCCTCGACGGCCTCACCGCCGCCCTCGCCGAGGGCACGGTGACCTACGCCGTGGGCGCCGACCTCGCCGTCGAACTCCCCGTCGCCGACAAGGGGTTCGAGCTGCGCGCGGTGTGCCGTGACGCCGCCGGCGAGGTCATCGCCACCGCCTCCGCCCCGAACGGCCAGATCCAGTGGATGGGCGACGACCTGCCCGAGGGGGTCACGCACGAGAACCTGCGCAGTGTCGAACTCGCCGGCACCCTCACCCCGCGCGAGTCCGGCCCGCACACCTTCGGCATCAAGGGCCTCGGCGCGTTCACCCTCACCGTCGACGGCACGACGTACTTCGACGACGTCCAGGGCGCCGACAAGGACGACCCGTTCGTGACGTTCTTCGGCGCCCCCGTTCCGCGCGGCCGGGCCGAACTCGTCGCGGGCGAAGCGGTGGAGGTCTCCCTCACCCATGTCGTCACGGTCCCCGAGGGCGTCCCGATGAAGGTCGTCGGCTTCTCGCTCGCCCACCAGGAGCCCGTGCGCGACGGCGACGAACTGATCGCCGAGGCGGTCGAGGCGGCCCGCGCCGCCGACACCGCCGTCG
Organism: Streptomyces sp. NPDC005070; assembly: GCF_053600395.1. Classification (NCBI taxonomy): domain Bacteria; kingdom Bacillati; phylum Actinomycetota; class Actinomycetes; order Kitasatosporales; family Streptomycetaceae; genus Streptomyces; species Streptomyces sp. NPDC005070. The sequence goes on from NZ_JBSFZS010000029.1 coordinate 13,515, forward strand.
TCGTGGTCGCCACCACCGACCGCGTCGAGTCCGAGGGCTTCGACCGCGCGGACCTCGGGCTCCCCGGCCGCCAGGACGAACTGGTCCACGCCGTGGCCGCCGCCAACCCGAACACCGTCGTGGTCGTCAACGCCGGCTCCCCGGTGGAACTCCCGTGGCGCGACGAGGTCGCCGCCGTGCTCCTGAGCTGGTTCCCGGGCCAGGAGGGGGGCGCCGCCCTCGCCGACGTCCTCACCGGCGCCCACGAGCCGGGCGGCCGCCTGCCCACCACCTGGGGCTCCCTGGCCGACGCCCCGGTCACCCGGGTCCGCCCGGCGGACGGCGAACTCCCGTACTCCGAGGACGTCTTCATCGGCTACCGCGCCTGGGAGAAGGCGGGCCGTACCCCCTCGTACCCCTTCGGGCACGGTCTCGGCTACACCGACTGGACGTACGAGTCCATCGAGGCCGAAGGCACCACCGTCACCGTCCGTGTCCGCAATTCCGGTCGGCGGGCCGGGCGCGAGGTCGTGCAGGTCTACCTCGCCCCGGTGGAACCCGGCACCGGCCGGCCCGCGCGGGCGCTCGCCGGATTCGCCGGAATCGAGGCCGCCCCGGGCGAGAGCGCCGAGGTCGTGGTGGAGCTTCCGCACCGTGCTTTCGAGGTCTGGGACACCGTGACGGACACGTGGGCGTTTGTGAAGGGTTTGTACGAGGTTCAGGCAGGTCGTTCCCTTCTGGACCGCCGTCTGAGCACGATCATCGAGGCGTAACCATCGCGCCCCCCTTCGGCCGGCCCCGGCCCGGAACCTGACATCCGGACCGGGGCCCGCCGTTTTCTCCCGCGGCGCCCTCCGGGACCGCCTCCGGGACCGCCTTGCGGCACCGGTCTTCCTAGGGCCGTACCGAGAACCCGTACACCGTCTGCGACCGGTACACCGCGCCCGGCCGCAGCTCGGTGCTCGGGAAGTCCGGCCGGTTCGGGGAGTCGGGGAAGTGCTGGGTCTCCAGCGCGATGCCGTCGTTGGGGGTGAAGGGCTCGCTCAGGTGGTCCGCGGTGTAGAGCTGGAGACCGGGTTCGGTGGTCGCGACCGTGAGCACCCGCCCGGACGCCGGGTCGTACAGCTCGGCCACCTCCACCGGACCGGTGGTGAGCCCCTTGTCGAGCACGTAGTTGTGGTCGTATCCCGCGCCGGTCTTGCGGGACTCGCGGAAGTCGAAGCGGGTGCCCTCGACCGGGTCGAGCTCCCCGGTCGGGATGAGGTTGTCGTCCACCCTGGTCAACCGTGAGGCGTCGAGCCGGAGTTCGTGCCCGAGCGCGCTGCCGGAGCCGGCGAGGTTCCAGTACGTGTGGTTCGTCAGGTTCACCACGGTCGGCGCGTCGGTGACCGCCTCGTAGGCGATCCGCAGCGCGCCCCGCTCGTCGAGCGTGTACGTCGCCGAGACCTCCAGGCGCCCCGGGAAGCCCTCCTCGCCGTCCGGGCTGACCCGGGAGAGCCGGACCCCGTGTTCGAGCGGCTCCGCGTCCCACACGCGCTTGTCGAAACCGCCGTCGCCGCCGTGCAGCGAGTTGGGCCCGTTGTTCGGCTCCAGGTGGTGGGTCACCCCCTCCAGGGTGAAGCGGGCGCCTCCGATCCGGTTCGCGTACCGCCCGACCAGCGCGCCGAGATACGGCGCGGGATGGGCCGTATACCCCTCCAGGGCGGGAAAGCCCAGGGTCACGTCCACGGCCCGCCCGTCCCGGTCCGGCACCTCGGCCGACTGCACGATCCCGCCGTACGTGAGCACACGCACCCGGACCCCGGCGCGCTCCAGCGTCCATCGGTGGACCGGGGTGCCGTCGGAAAGTGTGCCGAAAAGTTCACTCATGAGGGAAACCCTAGGTCACGGGGTCGCGTGCCGTGACGGTCCGGTAGGCGATCTCCGCGAGTCGCGCCTGACCGTCCCTGCTCGGATGGAACCAGTCCCAGTGGCTCAACTGGTCCGTGCCGAAGCGGTAGTCGAAGACGGCGTTTCCGTCGAAGCGGCAGCGCCGGTCTTTGGCGCACACCTCGCGCAGCACCTGGTTGTACTCCTTCACCCGGTCCCGTACCTGGCCCCGCCGCAGGGTCGCCGCCGCGTTCAGCGAGTCCGCGTCCCCGAGCATCGAGGGGCAGATGCCCAGCTTCCACACCTGCTTGCCCAGCGCGCTGCCGCGCCCCTGCGACCAGAGCCGCTTCAGATCCGGCACGCTCGACACGTACACCTGCGTCTTGGGCAGAGCCCGCCGCAGCGTGTCCAGCGCGTCCTGGAACTCGGCGCGGTAGTCGGCGACGGACGTCATCGCCGAGGCGGAGGACCGGCAGGCGTCGTTGGCACCCGCCATCACCGTGACCAGCTCCGGCCTGCGGGTCGCCGCCTCGGCCATCTGGCCGGGAAGGTCTGCCATCCGCGCCCCGGTCACCGCGTAGTTCCAGCTCCGCTCGGCCGCCCCGGTCGCTCCGAGCAGCCGCACGGCGAGAGAGCCGACCCGCGGATCGCTGCCCGTCGCCCACGACACCTCGGGGCAGTCGGACAGCACACTGCACGCGTCGAAACCGCGCGTGATCGAGTCGCCGACCGCGGCCATCGAGTCCGGGCTGCGGTCCCAGACCGGCGTGGGCCTCGCCGACGGCCGCAGCTTCGTGGTCCCGCCGGGCGCCGAGGAGTCGCAGGCGGCGGTGCCGAGGAGAGTCGCCGCCGCGGCGGCGGCGAGGACGGCCCGCCAACGGTGGCTGCGATTCCGCATCCCCTGGTCTCCTCGTTCGTTGTACAGGGTTGGTCGGCACCCGCTCCGCGCGGTCGGTCGCACCACGTCGTACACGGTCGGTCGCACCGCGATTCCGCGGTGTGCCCGGCTTCGCCCGGAAGACGGGCCCGGAGTCCCGGCAGGGGAGTCCGGACACGTCCCGCCGGGTGAAACCTCGGAGGTTCACGGCGCTTGGACCGACGGTACGTCACACTCCTTGCGCCGCCGCAGGGTAGCCTCGCCACGTGGCCGCCCTGCCACTGCCGTTCCGCTAAGTTACAAGATGTCTCGCTCTGTCCGGAGGCCCCAGTGACGACACGTGGAGTTCTCTACGTGCACTCCGCGCCCCGCGCGTTGTGTCCGCATGTCGAGTGGGCGGTCGCCGGGGTGCTCGGCACGCGCGTCAACCTCGACTGGATCCGGCAGCCCGCCGCGCCGGGCACCTGGAGATCCGAGTTCTCCTGGAAGGGCGAGGTGGGCACCGCCTCCAAGCTCGCCTCCGCGCTGCGCGGCTGGCATCTGCTGCGCTTCGAGGTCACCGCCGAACCCTGCCCCACCGCCGAGGGCGAGCGCTACAGCTGCACCCCCGAGCTCGGCATCTTCCACGCCGTCACCGGCATCCACGGCGACATCCTCATCCCCGAGGACCGGCTGCGCGCCGCGCTCGTGCGCTCCCAGCGCGGCGAGAGCGACCTGGAGGCCGACCTCGCCAAACTCCTCGGCAAGCCCTGGGACGACGAACTGGAGCCCTTCCGCTACGCGGGCGAGGGCGCCCCGGTCCGCTGGCTGCACCAGGTGGTGTGACGCGCGACGACGTGACGCTCCGTCAGGGGCCGTCGTGCCACCGGACAGGACAACGAACGGCGTGTGGCCCGTACCCCTGGGACCAGGGGTACGGGCCACACGCCGTACGGAAGAGGAAACCGGCGTCAGACCGAACGGAACGCCAGCACCACGTTGTGCCCGCCGAAGCCGAACGAGTCGTTCAGCGCGGCGATACGGCCCTCGACGGGCAGCTTGCGAGCCTCGCCGCGCACGATGTCGGCGGCGGCCTCGGCCTCGGGGTCGAGGTTCTCCACGTTGATGGTCGGCGGCGCGAGACGGTGGTACAGGGCGAGCACGGCCGCGACCGACTCGACACCGCCGGCGCCACCGAGGAGGTGACCGGTCATCGACTTGGTGGCGGAGACCGCGAAGTGGTCGGCCTCGTCGCCGAACACCTTGCGCAGCGCCTTCAGTTCGGCCACGTCACCGGCCGGGGTCGAGGTGGCGTGCGCGTTCACGTGCACGATCTCGGCCGGGTCCAGGTCGGTGTTGTCGAGCAGGTTCTGAAGGGCCTGCGAGATACCGCGGCCCTCGGGCTCCGGCTGCACGATGTCGTGCGCGTCGGCCGAGATGCCCTGGCCCACCGCCTCGGCGTACACCCGGGCGCCGCGCTTGGCGGCGTGTTCGGCGGATTCCAGGACGATGACGCCGGCGCCCTCGCCGAGGACGAAGCCGTCACGGGCGACGTCGTAGGGGCGCGAGGCACCCGTCGGGTCGTCGTTGTTCTTGGACATCGCCATCATGTTGCCGAACGCGGCGATGGGAAGCGGGTGGATGGCCGCCTCGGTGCCACCGGCGACGACGACGTCGGCGCGGCCCGTGCGGATCATCTCGATGGCGTAGCCGATGGCCTCGGCGCCGGAGGCGCAGGCGGAGACCGGGGTGTGCACACCGGCGCGGGCGCCCACGGCGAGACCCACGTTGGCGGACGGACCGTTCGGCATCAGCATCGGAACGGTGTGCGGGGAGACGCGGCGTACGCCCTTCTCCTTCAGCACGTCGTACTGGTCGAGCAGAGTCGTCACACCACCGATGCCGGAGGCGATGACCGTGCCCAGCCGCTCGGGCTCGATGCTCGGGTCCTCGCCCGCCTTGTCGGTGAAACCGGCGTCGGCCCAGGCCTCCTTGGCCGCGATCAGCGCGAACTGCGCCGAGCGGTCCAGTCGGCGGGCCTGCGGGCGGGGAATGACCTCGCCCGGCTCCACGGCGATCTGTGCCGCGATACGGACAGCCTGGTCGGCGGCCCACTCCTGCTCGAGGGGGCGGACGCCGGAACGTCCGGCGATCAGGCCCTCCCAGGTAGAGGCTGCGTCGCCACCCAGCGGTGTGGTTGCGCCGATACCGGTGACGACCACGGTGCGATTGGTCGGGCTCACGGGAATTCTTTCTCCAACGGATACGAGGATTCAGCGGCGCCACCGCCGGGTGGCGGGGCATCAGCCCGGGGGAACCAGGGCACGCGGCCCCGGCGGCCCCGGACGGTCGGCCCAGGTGACCGGAAGATCAGGCCTGGTGCTTGAGGATGTAGTCGGTCGCGTCGCCGACGGTCTTGAGGTTCTTGACGTCGTCGTCCGGGATCTTGACGTCGAAGCGCTCTTCGGCGGCGACGACGACCTCGACCATGGACAGCGAGTCGACGTCCAGGTCGTCGGTGAAGGACTTGTCCAGCTGGACGTCCTCGGTGGGGATCCCGGCGATCTCGTTGACGATCTCGGCGAGACCTTCGACGATCTCTTCCTGAGTGGCGGCCATGTCAGGCGCTCCTTCGGTGTGTTTCCAGAGGGGTGGCGATTTTCCGTACGGACCGGATGATCCGGCACGGAGTGCCTAGGGGAGGGTAACGACCGTCGCGGCGTACACGAGACCCGCCCCGAAGCCGATGACGAGCGCGGTGTCGCCGCTCTTCGCCTCACCGGTCGCCAGGAGCCGCTCCATCGCGAGCGGGATCGAGGCGGCCGAGGTGTTGCCGGTGGTGCGCACGTCACGCGCGACCGTGACGTGTCCCGGCAGTTTCAGCGTCTTCACCATCGAGTCGATGATCCGCTCGTTGGCCTGGTGGGGAATGAAGACATCCAGGTCGTCCGGGCTGATCCCGGCCGCTTCCAGCGCCTGCTGGGCGACCTTCGCCATCTCGAACACGGCCCAGCGGAACACCGCCTGGCCCTCCTGCGTGATGGCAGGGAACTTGATCTCGCCCTTGGAGTCGAGCGGAAGCTGGGAGACGTCGCCGGTCGCGAAACGGTCCCACGTCACGGTCTGCTTGATCGTGCCGGCCTTGTCGCCCTCGCTGCCCCAGACGGTCGGGCCGATGTGCGGCTCCTGGGAGGGACCCACGACGACCGCGCCCGCGCCGTCGCCGAACAGGAAGGCCGTCGCGCGGTCCTCCAGGTCGGTGAGGTCGCTCAGCCGCTCCACGCCGATGACGAGGACGTACTCCGCCGAACCCTCGACGATCATGCCCTTGGCGAGCGTCAGGCCGTAGCCGAAGCCCGCGCAGCCGGCCGAGATGTCGAAGGCCGCGGCCTTGTTCGTGCCGAGCTTGTCGGCGATCTCGGTGGCGATGGCCGGGGTCTGCGCGAAGTGCGACACGGTGGAGACCACCACGGCGCCGATCTGGTCGGCGTTGATCCCGGCGTCGGCGATGGCCTTGCCGGACGCCTCGACCGACATCGCGGCCACGGTCTCCTCGTCGGAGGCCCAGTGCCGCGTCTCGATGCCGGAGCGCGAACGGATCCATTCGTCGGACGAGTCGATCGTCTCCAGGATCACCTCGTTGGGCACCACCCGGACGGGACGGTAGCCGCCGACGCCGAGGATGCGCGCGAACGGAGCGCCCTTGGGTGCCTTGATCTTCGTCATGCTCTCGGGCTCCTCAGGCGGCGCCGTGCTCGGCGATGAGCTCGCGAGCCGCGTCCAGATCGTCGGGGGTCTTCAGTGCCAGCGTCGTGACACCGGGCAGCGCGCGCTTGGCCAGACCGGTCAGCGTGCCGCCGGGGCACACCTCGATCAGCGCGGTCGCGCCGAGTTCCTGGAAGGTCTCCATGCACAGGTCCCAGCGGACCGGGTTGGCGACCTGGCCGACCAGGCGGGAGACGACGTCGGCACCGGAGGTGACGACCCGGCCGTCGCGGTTCGAGACGTACGTGACCCGCGGGTCGCCCGGAGTCAGGTCCTCGGCGGCCTTCGCCAGCGCGTCGACCGCGGGGGCCATGTGGTGCGTGTGGAACGCGCCCGCCACCTTCAGGGCCACGACCCGCCGGACACCCTCGGGCTTGTCGGCCTCCAGGGCGGCGAGCTGCTCCAGCGTGCCGGCGGCCACGATCTGGCCGGCGCCGTTCACGTTCGCCGGGGTCAGCCCGAGCTTCTCCAGGTGCGCGACCGTCGTGTCGGGGTCACCGCCGAGCAGCGCCGACATACCGGTCTGCGTGATGGCGGCGGCGTCGGCCATCGCGAGGCCGCGCTTGCGTACGAGGTCCAGCGCGGCGGTGTCGTCGAGCACTCCCGCGAACGCGGCCGCGGTGATCTCGCCGACGCTGTGACCGGCGACGGCACCGGGGGCCACCTCACCGAGGGCCGCGGCGGACAGGAGACCGGCGGCGACCAGGAGCGGCTGCGCGACGGCCGTGTCACGGATCGCGTCCGCGTCGGCCTGGGTGCCGTAGTGGGCAAGGTCCAGCCCGATGGCGTCCGACCACGCGGCGAGGCGTTCGGCGGCGCCGGGGAGGTCGAGCCAAGGAGTCAGGAAGCCGGGCGTCTGAGCGCCCTGGCCGGGAGCGACGAGTACGAGCACTCTCACACTCTCTCTTGTGGACGGCCACGGCCGCCCGTGGGGACAGGGACGAAGAACAGGAGGGGGAATTGTAGGGGCCCGACAAAAGCCTAGGTTTGTGGATCTCCAGCGGCCAGACGCCCCAGGATCAGCGCGATCCGCAGCGTGAACGCCGATCGAACATCCGAGGGCGACCAACCGGTGACGTCAGTCACACGTCGGAGCCGGTAGCGCACGGTGTTGGGATGGACGAACAGCATCCGGGCCGCGCCTTCGAGGCTGCTCGCCTGCTCCAGATAGACGCTGAGCGTCTCCAGGAGTGCCGAGCCCGCCTCTTCCAGCGGTCTGTAGATCTCCTCCACCAACTGCTCGCGGGCCGACGGGTCTCCGGCGATCGCGCGCTCCGGCAGAAGATCGTCCGCCAGTACCGGGCGAGGGGCGTCCTGCCAGGCGAAACAGGCCTTGAGCCCGGCCGCCGCGGCCTGTGCCGACCGGGTCGCGGCCAGCAGGTCGGGCACGATCGGGCCCGCGACGACCGATCCGGCGGCGTACGGACCGATCAGCGACTTGGCGACGGCGAGCGGGTTGTCGCTGCCGCCCGCGATGACGACCAGCCGGTCCCCGAGCACCCCTGTCAGCACCTGGAGCTTGGCGTGCCGGGCCGCCCGCCGGATCGCCTCGACGGTCAGTTCACTGTCACCGTCGGGTGCCGTGCCCAGCACCACGCAGACATGTTCGGGCGAGTTCCACCCGAGCGCGGCGGCCCGGGAGACGGCGCCCTCGTCGGCCTCGCCGGAGAGCACCGCGTTCACGACGAGCGACTCGAGCCGGGCGTCCCAGGCGCCGCGTGCCTCCGCCGCCTGCGCGTACACCTGGGCGGTGGCGAAGGCGATCTCACGGGCGTACACGAGGAGTGCCTCGCGCAGCACGGACTCGTCGCCGGGTGCCGCCACCTCGTCGATGGCCGATTCCATGACCTCGATTGTGGTCCGCACCATCTCCACCGTCTGGCGCAGCGTGATCGCCCTGGTCAGCTCGCGTGGCGCGGTGCCGAAGACGTCCGTGGAGATGGCCTGCGGGGCGTCCGGGTGCCGGAACCACTCCGTGAAGGCCGCGATACCGGCCTGGGCGACCAGCCCGATCCACGACCGGTTCTCCGGTGGCATGGCCCGGTACCACGGCAGCGTCTCGTCCATCCGCGTGATGGCCTGGGCGGCGAGACTGCCGGCCGACTTCTCCAGCCGCTTGAGGGTCGCGGTGTGCGCGTCGACGTCGTGCGCCGGGCGCTCGGTGTTGCTGGCTTCGGGTTCGGGCACGGGACAAGACTGCCTTATCCGGACGCAGCCGTGCGGCGGCGGGTCGCAAGTAAGCGAGGAGCCGCCGCCGGGCCGGGGCTACGGTGGTGAGGTGATGGACGTCCGCCGCGCCGACGAGCGCTACCGCGGAGGGGACCCGGCGGCCGGGATCTCCTCGCTCCACGCTTTTTCCTTCGGCCCGCACTACGACCCCGACAACCTCCGCTTCGGCGCGGTCATCGCCTGCAACGAGGAGCGGCTCGCCCCCGGCGCCGGCTTCGACGAGCATCCGCACAGCCACACCGAGATCGTCACCTGGGTGGTGGAGGGCGAGCTGACCCACCGCGACTCGAGCGGGAACGAGTCGGTGCTGCGGCACGGGGACGTCCAGCGGCTGAGCTCGGCGGGCGGAGTGCGGCACGTCGAGCGCAACGACGGCGAACTGCCGCTGGTCTTCGTCCAGATGTGGCTGGCCCCGCTGGAGCCGGGCGGCGACCCCGCGTACGAGACCGTCCGCGGCATCGCCGACTCCACCCCGTACGCCGTCCCCGAGGCGGGCGCCATGCTCCATGTGCGCCGGCTGACGGCGGGCGAGCGCACGGCGGTCCCGGACGGGTCCTACGTGTACATCCACGTCGTGCGCGGCGAGGTCCGGCTGGACGGTGTGGAGCTGGGGGAGGGGGACGCGGCCCGGATCACGGACGCGAAGGACCTGGAGCTGGTCGCGGGGGCCCCGGCGGAGCTGCTGGTGTGGGAGATGGCCGTCGGCTGACGCGGCCGGCCCGCGTCAGAAGGCGAGCTCGGCCAGCACCGCGTCCGTGAACGGCGTCCACGCCTCGATCGCCCAGGGCCCGAAGTTCCGGTCGGTCAGCGCGACGCAGGCGGCGCCCACGGCCGGGTCGACCCACAGGAACGTACCGGCCTGCCCGAAGTGGCCGAAGGTGCGCGCCGAGGACGCGTTCCCCGTCCAGTGCGGCGACTTGGAGTCGCGGATCTCGAAGCCGAGCCCCCAGTCGTTGGGGTTCTGGTGGCCGTACCCCGGAAGGACGCCCTTGGTGCCGGGGTACTGCACGGTCATCGCCTCCGCGACCGTGCGCGGGTCCAGCAGCCGGGGCGCCTGGAGCTCGGCGGCGAAGCGCACGAGGTCGTCCACCGTCGAGACACCGTCCCTCGCGGGCGAACCGTCCAGCGTGGTCGCGGTCATGCCGAGCGGTTCGAGGACCGCCTGACGCAGATACTCCGCGAAGGGCATGTCCGCCGCCTTGGCGATGTGGTCCCCGAGCACCTCGAAGCCGGTGTTGGAGTACAGCCGTCGCTCCCCGGGCGTGAAGGTCGCCCGGTGCTCGTCGAAGGCCAGACCCGAGGTGTGCGCGAGCAGATGGCGGACCGTCGAACCGGCGGGCCCGGCGGGTTCGTCGAGCTCGATGGCCCCCTCCTCGTACGCGACGAGCGCGGCGTACGCGGCGAGCGGCTTGGTCACGGACGCCAGTGCGAACCGGTGCCCACCCGGCCCGTGCGCCCCGACCACACTGCCGTCCGCCCGGACGACCGCGGCCGTGGCGGTGGGAACGGGCCAGCCGGAGATCAACGCCACACTCTGCAAGGACATGCCCACGAGCCTAAGCGGCGCACAGGCCCCACTGCATCGAGGGACGGACCGCCCGCCGGAGGGCGAACCGCGCGGTAACCGTCGCGTCCCGGCCATGTCCTGCGGATTTCGGCCGGTTCGGGTTGCCTGGAGTGCACTCCAAGGTTTTAGCGTGGGGAGCATGACGGTGATGGAGACCACAGCCGAGGCCACCGGGGCCGACACCTGCGTCGAGACCCCCGAACAAGAGCCGCGGCGCCCGGACGGCCGGGACAACTACACGATCAGCGAGGTCGTCGCCTTCACCGGCCTCAGCGCGCACACCCTGCGCTGGTACGAGCGCATCGGGCTGATGCCGCACATCGACCGTTCACACACCGGTCAGCGCCGCTACAGCAACCGCGACCTGGACTGGCTGGGCCTCGTCGGCAAGCTCCGGCTCACCGGGATGCCGGTCGCCGACATGGTCCGCTACGCGGAGATGGTGCGCGCCGGCGACCACACGTACAGGGAGCGCTACGAACTCCTGGAGGCGACCCGCCGGGACGTCCGGGCCCGGATCGCCGAGCTCCAGGACACCCTGGCCGTGCTCGACCGGAAGATCGGCTTCTACGGGGACGCGGGCCGCGCCCTCGCGTCGGAGCGCTCCTGACACGAGGGCACCCTCCGGAGTGCCGGACCTTCAGAGCTGGGCGAGCAGTTCCGCCTTCTTCACGGAGAACTCCTCGTCCGTGACGAGCCCCGCCTCGTGGAGCTCCCCGAGATGCCGGATCCGGTCGGCGATGTCGGCCGGGTCGCGGTGCGGCGCCGGGACCGCGCTCACCGGAGCGGGACTCGCGGAGCGCGTGGCGGCGAGCACGGCCGCCGCGAACGGCAGCGACTCGTGGACGGGCCCGTACCCGAGCCCGAAGACGACCGCCGCCGGGTCCTGGTCCGCCTGCGCGGGATGCGCCGGGGCGGGCTCCCGCCGCAGCAGCCGCAGATGCCCCTCGAACACCTCGGGGGAGCGCCACTCGACCCCGCACAGCGAGGAGAGGGGGAAGGTCTGGTCGCCGGCCTTCCACTTCGCCGAGGACGCGCCCGTCCAGAACCACCGGAAGGACACCGTCTTGCCGTCGAAGGTGGCCTTCCCGTCGTAGGCCTTGAAGGTCAGCGGCCCCTCGGGCGGCTTCACGAGAAAGCGCTCGGCCGGCTCCTCGTCGGTGGTGAGCTGTCCGCGCAGCTCGTCCGCGTAGTACTCGGCGAGCGTCTCGCGATCGGCGGGCAGCACCAGCCGATAGGGGTCGCACCCCTCCTTGAGCTGTCCCGCGGCCGCTTCCATCAGCGGATCGGCGCCGGGCCTCGGCACCGCACGCAGAACGACCGTGCCTCGCTTCCCGGGCGTCAGCGTCACCGCCGCGATCGCCTCCAGGGGGATACGGCGTTCACCGAGCGCCTGGAACAGCTTCGGTGTGCGGATCCCCCGTTCGAAGCGGATGAGCACGGAGTCGGACTCGAACTCCCAGGCGGCATGAAATCCGGCCAGTACGTCACCCATGCGGGCCATCGTATGCGGCACGCAAGCCTCCGTCGCCTCTCTGGGCCGACCGCAGTTTTTCGTCCTCTACGCGCGTCAGGCCGACGTACCGGCGGACAAACCCGTCCGGCAGGCGTCATCATCACGCGCGCAACTGACAGCGCGGTACGCACCGATCCCGATCTCCGCGAAGTTGCGGAGACTCTCCGTACCCGGCTCGAAGTAGCCGGCGTGCCCCTTCGCCCCCTCGGCCGACAGCACGCGCGCCCCGAACCCCTTGGACACCGGGTCCGCGCCGTGCCCGAGGCCGCCGACCTCCATGTGCGGCACGTCCTGGATCCAGTCGTCCGCGTCGCGCATCGCCCAGACCCGGGCGGTGGTGTGCAGGTTCGCCGCCTTCGCCGCCCGCATGCCGGGGCTGCCCGCCACCGCAATGTCGGAGACCCGGGCGGGCAGCGACGAGGCGGCCACCCCGCACAGCACCGAGCCGTAGCTGTGGCAGTACAGCGCCACCTCGGAGCTGCCCGGCAGTGCCCGCAGCAGCGCGTTCAGCCGTACCGCGCCGTCCTCGGCCCGCATGGCGGTGGCCGAGTCGATGCCCAGTCCGCTGGGCGTCGTGTAGTCGGCCCACGCGATCACGGCGGTACGCGTGCCGGGGTCCGCCGCGCGCTCCGCCTCGTACAGCGAACCCGCCATGCCGACCGGCGCCGAGTAGTGCTTGTACGTGCGCTGGAAGGTGAGCAGGTCGGTGTCGACACCGGGGACCACGACCGAGACACGGCTCGCCTTGTCGAGGTCGCCGAAGACCTCGGCGACGCGGCCCGAGCCGTTGGGGTCGAAGGCGAGGATCTTGCGGCCCTTGTGCAGCAGCGCTTCGTAGCGGTGCATGCGGCGGCCCGCGTCGTACTGGCCGACCGAGGACAGCCGGTTGTCGTGCATGCGCCGGCGCTCGACCGTGCGCTCGTGCTTGAGCGCGAGACGGTTCGCCGCGTAGCGCAGGGTCACCGGCGCCCCGTTCATGTTGCCGACCGCGAGCGGGTAGCGGTGCGCGAGCTCCGAGCGCTGCTGCGTGTCGAGCGTGGTGAAGAAATGCGTCAGCACTCCCGGAGCGGAGTCCGGGTCGGGCAGCTTGTGCCCGGCCATGCTGCCGCGCTCCCATGCGGAGCGGGACGACTGGAGCGGAGAGGCTGCCCGATGGCTGTGGAGCGCGGTCCAGCCACTGGTGGCCAGCATCACGAACACCACGGCCAGCGCGAGCAGAGCGCGCCAGACGTTGAGTTGGGGGGTGGTGTCGAAGGAAGTCACTGAGAGGACACCCTAGGAGAAGTGAAGAGTCTCCCGTTAAACGAGTGACTGGGATCACGTTTCTGATGGGGTGATTGGGGCAAACCGGGTTCAGTTTGAGTTAAATGGTGACACTGTGTACGCGCTTTTCTGCTATGTGTGTGCGATATGTGACGCTCCGTACGGGGGTGTTGTGAAGGCCCGGAGGCTCTCACGGCGCATCGCGCGCGGGTGTCACCCGGACAACGAGCGCGGGTTGCGCGAGGTTTCCGTACGCGGGCGTGCGCCGATCGACGGAGGCGAAGGGCGCCGGATCACGTAGACGGGCCTCACCGCGGCGCGGGGCCCCACTTCTCCGCCAACGCGGGCCCCACATGGTCGAGATAGGCCGCGGTCAGCTCGCGGATCGCCTCGACGCTGGTGTCCTCGCCCGCCCCCCACCGCCGGCCCGTGACCCGCATCACCCCGCCGAACACCGCGACCGCGATACGCGGGCGCGGGTCCGTGTCCACGTCGAGGCCCTCGCGCTCGGCGATGAGCCGCGCGATCTCCTCCTCGATCTCCTCCGAGCGGCGCAGATGCACCGCGAGCAGCGCGGGAGTCGATTCGATCAATTGGTAGGTGCGCATGTGCAGTTCGATGGGCACCACCTCCTCGATCGCCTCGCCGATGGTGTCCCAGCTCTCCAGCACGGCGCGGCGCAGTGCCTCCAACGGCGCCTCGTGGAGTGGCCGTTCGCGCACCGCCGCGATGAAATGCGACTCCGAGAGCCGCTGGAGGAACAGGGCCGCGTCCTCCTTGCCCGCGAAGTAGCGGAAGAAGGTGCGCTGGGAGACGTCGACGGCCTCGGCGATCTCGTCGACCGTGGTCCGCTCGTAACCCTGGGTGGTGAACAGTTCGAGGGCGGCCCGCAGCAGCGCGTCCCGGGTGCGCTGCTTCTTGCGCTCCCGCAGCCCGGGGCGCGGCGCCACCGGCTCCGCCCCGTCCACCGGCTCGGTCCGCTCCGCCGTCCCGGCCGCGTCAGCCGTGTCCGCAGTCCCGGCCGTGCCCGGCGTGTCCGCCGTCCCGGCCGCGTCAGCCGTGTCCGCAGTCCCGGCCGTGCCGGCCGTGTCCACCGTCTCCGTCATGGTGTCGCGTTCTCTCCCAACCGAACTGTTCGCCCAGTTCAGCCTATCCGTGAGTGACGTGACAGTTACCGACTTGTGAATCGGTTTGTCAATTGTCAGCGACTGTCACTAGCCTCGAAAAATGACTAGTCAGACCACCATCGACAAGACGGGCCCGGAGGACAAGACTCCGGTCCCGCCGTTGGACCAGGCCCCGTCCACGGGCCTGCGCGGCCATCCGTGGTTCACCCTCATCACCGTGGCCGTCGGGGTCATGATGGTGGCCCTGGACGGCACCATCGTCGCCATCGCCAACCCGGCGATCGCCAAGGACCTCGGCGCGACCTTCGCCGACGTCCAGTGGATCACCAACGCCTACTTCCTCGCCCTCGCGGTCTCCCTCATCACCGCGGGCAAGCTCGGCGACCGCTTCGGCCACCGCCAGACCTTCCTGATCGGCGTGACCGGCTTCGCCGCCGCGTCCGGCGCGATCGGCCTGTCGCACAGCATCGCCTTCGTGGTCACCTTCCGCGTCTTCCAGGGTCTGTTCGGCGCGCTGCTCATGCCGGCCGCCCTCGGCCTGCTCCGCGCGACCTTCCCGGCCGAGAAGCTGAACATGGCGATCGGCATCTGGGGCATGGTCATCGGCGCCTCCACCGCGGGCGGCCCGATCCTCGGCGGTCTGCTCGTCCAGCACGTGAGCTGGCAGTCGGTGTTCTTCATCAACGTGCCCGTCGGCGCCATCGCGCTCGTCCTCGGTGTGCTGATCCTGAAGGACCACCGCGCCGAGAACGCCCCGCGCTCCTTCGACCTGCCCGGCATCGCGCTGCTCTCCGGCGCCATGTTCTGCCTGGTCTGGGCCCTCATCAAGGCCCCGGCCTGGGGCTGGGGCGACGTCAAGACCTGGTCCTTCCTCGGCGCCTCGGTCCTCGGCTTCGTGCTCTTCGCCCTGTGGGAGAAGCGCGTCAAGGAGCCGCTGATCCCGCTCGGCCTCTTCCGCTCCGTCCCGCTCTCGGCGGGTGTGGTGCTGATGGTGCTCATGGCCATCGCGTTCATGGGCGGCCTGTTCTTCGTGACGTTCTACCTCCAGAATGTGCACGGCATGAGCCCGGTCGACGCGGGCCTGCACCTGCTGCCGCTCACCGGCATGATGATCGTCGGCTCCCCGCTCGCGGGTCTGGCCATCACCAAGCTCGGCCCGCGCATCCCCCTCGCGGGCGGCATGGCGGCCACCGCGATCGCCATGTACGGCATGTCGACCCTGGAGGCCGACACCTCCAGCGGCCTGATGTCCATCTGGTTCGCCCTGCTCGGCTTCGGCCTCGCTCCGGTCATGGTCGGCGCCACCGAGGTCATCGTCGGCAACGCCCCGATGGAGCTCTCCGGTGTCGCCGGCGGTCTCCAGCAGGCCGCCATGCAGATCGGCGGCAGCCTCGGTACGGCCGTGCTCGGCGCCGTGATGGCGTCGAAGGTCGACAACGACCTCGCGGGCAACTGGGCCGGGGCCGGTCTGCCCAAGCTCACCGACGCACAGCAGGCACTGGCCTCGCAGTCCGTGCAGCAGGGCTTGGCGCCGGTGGCCAAGGGCACGCCGGAGGCCATCGCGGCGAAGATCTCGGTGGTCGCGCACGACACGTTCATCTCCGGCATGAGTCTCGCGTGCCTCGTCGCCGCCGTCGTCGCCGTCGTGGCCGTCTTCGTCGCGCTGCTCACCAAGCGCGGCGAGAACGCGGATGCGGGCGCGGGCGTCGGTCACATCTGACTCTCTCGCCTCCGGCAGACCCGCCCGGGCCCGGGCGGGTCTGCCGGAGCGAAACGGGGGTACCCGGACCATCGACCCGAACCGACCGACAGGTCACGGGAGTTCAGGAGTTGATGATGGCGGGCTTCGGAAACGGTACGCGCAGGTACCCCCGTTCACGTGGCCGTACAGGATCACGGACCGGGCCGGACAGCGCGACCCTGGGCATCGTCGGCACCGTGTGCGCGGTGGCCGGCTTCTTCACCCTGGGGATCGTCCTCGGGCCGGCCGCGATGGTCTGCGGATGGCTCGCGATGGGCCGCCGCTGGACCGGCTCGGGGCCGGTGCCGGCGCTGATCGCCCTGGTGCTGGGAGCGATCGACACACTCCTGGCGGTCATCTGGCTGGCCGGCGGAGCGGGCAACGGCCTGCTCTGACGCCGGCGGGGACCGAACCGGATACGGGCCCGCGCGCCGCCCGAGCGGCACGCGGGCCCACCGGCTCGTACGGGCGGCCCCGACGACGCGTGCGAGCGGGCCCACCGTCTCCTACGGGCGGTGCCACGCCCCGGACCGCGTGGCGGTCCCGCGTCCCCGGCCACGAGGGCGGCCGTCCGGCTACGTGGGGGAGTGTTCCTCCGACCCCGCCGCCGCCAAGGGATGCGCCAGGATTCCCGGGCCGCCGGTCAGGGCGGTGACCTCGGCCCGCAGCGCCCGCACCTCGGCCGTGAGCGCCTCGATCGCCGCGGTCTGCCGCCGCTCCTCCACGTCGTCCTTCTCGAACCGCGAGATGAACCAGGCGGCGATGTTCGCGGTGACCACACCGAGGAGCGCGATCCCGGAGAGCATCAGGCCGACCGCGAGGACACGGCCCATCCCCGTCGTCGGGGCGTGATCGCCGTACCCGACGGTCGTCATCGTCGTGAACGACCACCACACCGCGTCACCCAGCGTCTTGATGTTCCCGTTCGGCGAGTCCCGCTCCACCGACAGCACGGCCAGCGAGCCGAACATCAGCAGCCCGACGACCGCGCCCCCGACGTACGTCGTCAGCCGTATCTGGGAGGCCATCCGGGCGCGCCGCCCGACCAGCGTCAGCGTGGAGACCAGCCGCAGCAGCCGCAGCGGCTGCAGGATCGGCAGGATCACGGCGCACAGATCCATCCAGTGGCCGCGGACGAACGCCCGCCGTTGCGGGGCGAGAACGAGCCGCACGAGGTAGTCGGCCGCGAAGGCCCCCCACACCGCCCACTCCACGACCGTGCAGGTGAACGTGACGCTGCGGCCGGCGTCGCTGTCCACGATCGGCACGGCGTAGGCGAGGGCGAACGCCACCGCGAGGACGAGCAGGGGCCGCTGCGTGCGCAGCTCCCAACGGGCCTGCGCCGATTCTTCGTTCATGCCCGCATCGTAGAAAGAAAACGGGTGAGGGGCGGCGGGCCCACGGCTCGCCGCCCCTCACCCGACCTGTCGGCCGTCCCGCCCTACGCGTCGCCGCCCGCCGCGCCCGGGTCGGCCGCCCGCACGTCGAGAAGCTGGTAGCGGTCGACCGCCTGCTTCAGCACCGACCGGTCCACCTTGCCCTCGCGGGCCAGCTCGGTCAGCACGGCGACCACGATCGACTGCGCGTCGATGTGGAAGAAGCGCCGGGCCGCGCCGCGCGTGTCCGCGAAGCCGAAGCCGTCCGCGCCGAGGGACTGGTAGGTGCCCGGCACCCATCGGGCGATCTGGTCGGGAACCGATCGCATCCAGTCGGAGACGGCCACGAACGGGCCTTGGGCGGAGGACAGCTTCCGCGTCACGTACGGGACGCGCTGCTCCTCCTCGGGGTGCAGGAGGTTGTGCCGCTCGACGTCGACCGCCTCGCGCCGCAGTTCGTTCCAGGAGGTCGCCGACCAGACGTCGGCCCTCACGTTCCACTCCTCGGCGAGGATCCGCTGCGCCTCCATCGCCCAGGTGACGCCGATGCCGGACGCCATGATCTGCGCGGGGATGGTGCCCGAGGTGCCCTCGCTGAAGCGGTAGAGGCCCTTCAGGATGCCCTCGGCGTCCACGTTCTCCGGCTCGGCCGGGTGCTGGAGCGGCTCGTTGTAGACGGTGAGGTAGTAGAAGACGTCCTCGCCGTGCGGGTACTCCTCGGACGAGCCGTACATGCGGCGCAGACCGTCCTGGACGATGTGCGCGATCTCGAAGCCGAACGCCGGGTCGTAGGAGACACAGCCGGGGTTCGTCGAGGCGAGAAGCTGCGAGTGGCCGTCCGCGTGCTGGAGGCCCTCACCGGTCAGCGTCGTCCGCCCGGCGGTCGCGCCCAGGACGAAACCACGCGCCAACTGGTCGGCCATCTGCCAGAACTGGTCACCCGTGCGCTGGAAACCGAACATCGAGTAGAAGACGTAGACCGGGATGAGCGGCTCGCCGTGCGTGGCGTACGCCGAGCCCGCGGCGATCAGCGAGGCCGTGCAGCCCGCCTCCGAGATGCCGTCGTGCAGCATCTGGCCGGTCGGCGACTCCTTGTAGGCGAGGAGCAGTTCGCGGTCCACCGACTCGTACTGCTGGCCGAGCGGGTTGTAGATCTTCGCGCTCGGGAAGAACGAGTCCATGCCGAACGTGCGGTACTCGTCGGGCGCGATCAGCACGAACCGCTTGCCGATCTCCTTGTCCCGCATGAGGTCCTTGAGCAGCCGCACGAACGCCATGGTCGTGGCGATGGACTGCTGACCCGAGCCCTTCTTCACGCTCGCGTACGTCTTGTCCTCGGGCAGGACCAGGGGCTTCGACCGCACGACGCGCGTCGGCACGTAACCGCCGAGGCCCTTGCGGCGGTCGTGCATGTACTGGATCTCCTCCGAGTTCCGGCCCGGGTGGTAGTACGGCGGCGCGCCGTCCTCCAGCTCCTTGTCGGAGATCGGCAGGTGCAGCCGGTCGCGGAAGCCCTTGAGGTCGGCGACCGTCAGCTTCTTCATCTGGTGCGTGGCGTTGCGGCCCTCGAAGTTCGGGCCGAGCGTCCAGCCCTTGACCGTCTGCGCCAGGATCACCGTCGGCTGGCCCGCGTGCGCCTTGGCCGCCGAGAACGCCGCGAAGATCTTCTTGTGGTCGTGACCGCCGCGCCCCAGGTGCAGGATCTGGTCGTCGCTCATGTTCTCGACCATCGCGCGCAGCCGGTGGTCGTCACCGAAGAAGTGGTCGCGGATGTACGCGCCCGTCTCCGTGGCGTACGTCTGGAACTGGCCGTCCGGGGTGGTGTTCAGCCGGTTGACGAGCACCCCGTCGCGGTCCTGCGCGAGCAGCGGGTCCCAGGTGCGGTCCCAGACCAGCTTGATGACGTTCCAGCCGGCGCCCCGGAACTGCGACTCCAGCTCCTGGATGATCTTGCCGTTGCCGCGCACCGGGCCGTCCAGGCGCTGGAGGTTGCAGTTCACGACGAACGTCAGGTTGTCCAGGCCCTCGCGTGCGGCGATCGAGAGCTGGCCCAGCGACTCCGGCTCGTCCATCTCGCCGTCGCCGAGGAACGCCCAGACGTGGGACTTGGAGGTGTCCGCGATACCGCGCGCCTCCATGTAGCGGTTCATCCGCGCCTGGAAGATCGCGCCGAGCGGGCCGAGGCCCATCGACACGGTCGGGAACTCCCAGAAGTCCGGCATCAGCCGCGGGTGCGGGTACGAGGACAGTCCGTGGGGCGCCTTCGACTTCTCCTGGCGGAACGCGTCGAGCTGCTGCCCGGAGAGCCGGTCGAGAAGGAACGCGCGGGCGTAGATGCCGGGGGAGGCGTGCCCCTGGAAGAAGATCTGGTCGCCGCCGTCGCCCTCGTCCTTGCCGCGGAAGAAGTGGTTGAAGCCGACGTCGTAGAGCGAGGCGGAGGAGGCGAAGGTCGCGATGTGGCCGCCCACGCCGATGCCGGGGCGCTGCGCCCTGGAGACCATCACGGCGGCGTTCCAGCGGGTCGCGTTGAGGACCTTGCGCTCGATCTCCTCGTTGCCCGGGAAGAACGGCTCGTCCTTGGTCGCGATCGTGTTGACGTAGTCCGTGCTGCGCATCTCGGGCACGGCCACGCGCTTCTCGCGGGCTCGTTCGATCAGCCGCAGCATCAGATAGCGGGCTCGCTCGCGGCCGCGCTCGTCGACGGCGGCGTCGAGGGAGTCGAGCCACTCCTGAGTCTCCTCAGGGTCGAAGTCCGGGACCTGGCTGGGAAGGCCGCCAATGATGATCGGGTTGCGATCGGATCCGGAAGCCACGCTGTTCCTTCGCTGTCAGAGGGCTGTCTTCGTGGGTTTTCCCTGCATCTGCACCGATCCCCATCGTGTACCCCGCGAACGCCTACGTCATCTCTACCAGGGGGTAACCGAGACGCTCGTGCGGACCGTTGGGACGGTCTCGACCAAAACGTAACGATACGCTCAGGGAGTGACGCGTTCCGCAAAGCCGTTCGGCTTTCGCACGCACCGAGGGTTCCGAAGGGAATAAATGGGGCAGAAGTGTGTGGTGCCCGTCACGTGGCGTCATGATGGCCCGTCGGGAGTTGCGTCGGCACTGCCAGGATCGTCACCGTTTCGGCGGTCTCGGCGGCCGGGTACTTGCGCGATCCGCTCCGCCCGTGTGGACTACGGCCAACGCTTCGCGTACGCGCGTGGCTGAGATCCCCCCGCTCTGGACGAGCAGAGGGAGACCCCCATTCCGAAACATGATCAGGAGGCAAGCCGTGAGCGCGACCGCGGACCACGCGGAGGAGCGGACCAACCCGGCCGCCAGGCTGGGGTTCGAGCCCGGACAGGTGGTCCAGGAGATCGGCTTCGACGACGACGTTGACCACGAGCTCCGTGAAGGCATCGAATCGCTGATCGGCCAGGATCTGGTCGACGAGGACTACGACGACGTCGCCGATGTGGTGCTGTTGTGGTTCCGGGACGAGGACGGCGATCTCACGGACGCACTGGTGGACGTCATCGGTCTCCTTGAGGACGGCGGCCAGATCTGGCTGCTGACCCCGAAGACCGGCAGGGACGGTTACGTCGAGCCCAGCGACATCAGTGATGCCGCACAGACAGCCGGCCTCTCCCAGACGAAGAGCATCTCCGTCGGCAAGGAGTGGTCGGGCACCCGCCTGGCCACCCCCAAGTCGAAGCGCTGAGCTGCAGCCCCGTCTGCAAGCAGAGCATTCGTGAGGCCCCCGCCGAGCCACCTCGGCGGGGGCCTCCCGCATGCCCGGAACCGGCACCCGGGGGACCCGGCGGGGGCCGCGCCGCCGGCGCGAGCCGATCACTGCGTACGCTGGTCGTCACCCGAACAGACCCTTGGAAGGGAAGCGAGTGACTATGGCCGTCGAGGTCGGCACCAAGGCCCCGGACTTCGAGCTGAAGGACAACCACGGCGCCACCGTGAGGCTGTCCGACTTCCGTGGCGAGAAGAACGTCGTGCTGCTCTTCTACCCCTTCGCCTTCACCGGCGTGTGCACCGGCGAGCTGTGCTCCCTGCGCGACAACCTGCCGCAGTTCACGGACCGCGACACCCAGCTCCTCGCGGTCTCCAACGACTCCATCCACACCCTGCGCGTCTTCGCCGAGCAGGAGGGCCTGGAGTACCCGCTGCTCTCCGACTTCTGGCCGCACGGCAACACTTCGCGCGCGTACGGCGTCTTCGACGAGGACAAGGGCTGCGCCGTGCGCGGCACGTTCATCATCGACAAGGAGGGCGTCGTCCGCTGGACCGTCGTCAACGCGCTGCCGGACGCGCGTGACCTGAACGAGTACGTCAAGGCGCTCGACACCCTGTGATTCTTCGGTTCCAAGCCCTGCGAGGCACGGGAACCCGTCACTAGGATCGAACCGTTGATCCGATACCAACGCACCTACGGGGCTCCCCGCCCCTGGACACCATTGGGAGGACTCGTGGGAGTCAGCCTCAGCAAGGGCGGCAACGTATCGCTGTCGAAGGAGGCCCCGGGACTGACCGCGGTCATCGTCGGCCTGGGATGGGACGCCCGGACCACCACCGGCGTGGACTTCGACCTCGATGCCAGTGCCATCCTCACGAACGCGGACGGCAAGGTCAGTAGCGACCAGAACTTCGTGTTCTTCAACAACCTGAAGAGCCCGGACGGCTCGGTCGAGCACACCGGTGACAACACCACCGGCGAGGGCGAGGGCGACGACGAGGAGATCAAGGTCAACCTCGCCACCGTTCCGGCCGACGTCCAGAAGGTCGTGTTCCCGGTCTCGATCTACGACGCCGAGAACCGCCAGCAGTCCTTCGGCCAGGTCCGCAACGCGTACATCCGCGTGGTGAACCAGGCGGGCGGCGCGGAGATCGCCCGGTACGACCTCTCCGAGGACGCCTCGACGGAGACCGCCATGGTCTTCGGCGAGCTCTACCGCAACGGCGCCGAGTGGAAGTTCCGCGCCATCGGCCAGGGCTACGCCTCGGGCCTGCGCGGCATCGCGCAGGACTTCGGCGTCAACGTCTGAGTCCGCAGGCCCTCGGGCATCCCGGTCCGGTGCCGCACCGCCTCGGTGCGGCACCGGACCGGCCGTACCAACAGAAGATCGCACCTCGGGAGGACCAGCATCATGGGCGTCACGCTCGCCAAGGGGGGCAATGTCTCCCTCTCGAAGGCCGCACCGAACCTCACACACGTGATGATCGGGCTCGGCTGGGACGCGCGCTCCACCACCGGAGCCGACTTCGACCTCGACGCGAGCGCGCTGCTGTGCAGCGGCGGCCGTGTGCTCGGGGACGAATGGTTCATCTTCTACAACCAGCTCAAGAGCCCGGACGGCTCCGTCGAGCACACCGGCGACAACCTCACGGGCGAGGGCGAGGGCGACGACGAGTCGATCCTGATCGACCTCGCCAAGGTTCCGGTGAACGTGGACAAGATCGTCTTCCCGGTCTCCATCCACGACGCGGACAACCGCGGCCAGACCTTCGGCCAGGTGGGCAACGCCTACATCCGGGTCGTCAACCAGGCGGACGGCCAGGAGCTCGCCCGCTACGACCTCTCCGAGGACGCCTCCACCGAAACGGCGATGATCTTCGGCGAGGTCTACCGCTACAACGCGGAATGGAAGTTCCGCGCCGTCGGTCAGGGATATGCGTCGGGACTGCGAGGCATCGCACTCGACTTCGGGGTCAATGTTTCCTAGACCCACCTGTATCAGCCGAAGGCGGCCCCTTAGACTTCGTGGTCAACAGTAGGTAAAGCCGAGTACGGCACGGGGGTTGCGCACTCCCTGAGCCACCGCTTGGGGGTGCCCCCACCACACGATGATTGGGTAGCCAGTGCTTTTGAAAACCTTCGGCTGGTCGTTCGCGATCACCGCGCTCGGTCTGGCCGCGGCGGCCGTCTACGGGGGGTGGACCGCCTTCGGCATCGTGGCGATCCTGGCCGTCCTGGAGATCTCGCTGTCCTTCGACAACGCAGTCGTCAACGCCGGAATCCTGAAGAAGATGAATGCCTTCTGGCAGAAGATCTTCCTCACGGTCGGTGTGCTGATCGCCGTCTTCGGCATGCGTCTGGTCTTCCCCGTCGTGATCGTCGCGATCAGCGCCAAGATCGGCCCGATCGACGCGGTCGATCTCGCGCTGAACGACAAGGACCAGTACCAGCAGCTCGTCACCGACGCACACCCGTCGATCGCTGCGTTCGGCGGCATGTTCCTGCTCATGATCTTCCTCGACTTCATCTTCGAGGACCGGGACATCCAGTGGCTGCGCTGGATCGAGCGGCCGCTGGCCAAGCTCGGCAAGGTCGACATGCTGTCGGTCTGCATCGCCCTGATCGTCCTGCTGATCACCTCCATGACCTTCGCGGTCCACGCCCACCAGCACGGCGGCGGACACGTCGACAAGGCGCAGACCGTGCTGATCTCCGGCATCGCGGGCCTGATCACGTACATGATCGTCGGCGGTCTCTCCGGCTACTTCGAGGACAAGCTCGAAGAGGAGGAGGAGCGCGAACACGAGGAAGAGGAGGAGGCCGAGCGGACCGGCAAGAAGAAGCCGGCCATCGTCCTCGCCGGCCAGGCCGCGTTCTTCATGTTCCTCTACCTGGAAGTCCTGGACGCCTCCTTCTCCTTCGACGGCGTCATCGGCGCCTTCGCCATCACCAACGACATCGTCCTGATGGCGCTCGGCCTCGGTATCGGCGCCATGTACGTCCGGTCGCTCACCGTCTACCTGGTCCGCCAGGGCACCCTCGACGACTACGTCTACCTGGAGCACGGCGCGCACTACGCCATCGGCGCCCTCGCCGGGATCCTCCTCGTGACCATCCAGTACGAGATCAACGAGGTCATCACCGGCCTCGTCGGCGTCGTCCTGATCGGCTGGTCCTTCTTGTCCTCGGTGCGCCGCAACAAGGCACTCGCCGAGGCCGAGGGAAAAGGCCCGACCTCGGACGAGAAGGCTGAGGTCTCGTCCGGGGTGTGACACCCCGCCGGTTGAGGAACGCTCTGAGCGGGGCGGTCGTGGAGGACGAGTCCTCGGCGGCCGCCCCGCCGCACACCCGACACGTGGGGGGCCGAATGGGCATCTGGCAGGACCTGTGGCGCGGCCGCTCGGCGGACTTCGACTCCGGCAGCGCGGCCTCCAACTCCATCGAAATGACCAAGCGCAACCACACGGTCTCGCTCACCAGGCAGGGCGCGGCCAGTGGCAACCTCCGCATCAACCTGTCCTGGCGGATGCGCACGTCGGACATCGGCGGACCGCAGCGCGGCAGCCTGCTGCGCCATCCCTTCCGCACCTTCAAGCCGGAAGTGGTGCAGGCGCACACCCAGAGCATGGTCAACGTCGACCTCGACCTCGGTGTCATGTACGAGCTGACGGACGGCACCAAGGGCGTCGTCCAGCCGCTCGGCAGCTTCTTCGGCGAACTCAACGCCCCGCCGTTCGTGAAGCTCAGCGGCGACGACCGCTTCGGTTCCGGCTCGGGCGAGACGGCCTACGTCAACCTCGACCACCGCGACGACATCAAACGCCTGCTGGTCTTCGTCTACATCTACGACAGCACCCCGGCCTTCGACCGCACGCACGCCGTCATCACGCTCTATCCGAGCAACGGCCCGCGCATCGAGATCGGCCTGGAGGAGCGCCATCCGCAGGCCCGCTCCTGCGCCGTCGTCATGATCGAGTGCAACAAGGGCGAGGTGACCGTGCGCCGCGAGGTCCGGTTCGTGTACGGCTTCCAGGCCGAACTCGACCGCCTCTACGGCTGGGGGCTCCAGTGGGGCCGCGGCTACAAGTCGAAGGCCGACCGTTAGGGCCTGCCCGGCCGGCCCGCGGTGCTCCCGCACGGCCGGCCCACGGCGCCCGCCCCCGCCGGACTCAGCGGGAGAGGAACTGCGGCCCCTGCGGCGGCAGCCGGAAGTCCGGGTCGGCACCCGCGCCCACCGCCTGCGGGAACCCGTACGCGGGCTGCGTGGCCGGGGCGCTCTGCGGCTGCGGGTAGCCGTAGGCGGAAGGATCCTCCTGCCGTCCGACGGGCTGCGGGTAGCCGTACGCCGGACCGGTCGAAGCCGCCGCGGCGGGCCCCGGATAGCCGTAGGCGGGCTGCTGCGGGACGGGGGCCGGCTGCTGCGTGACCGGGGCCGCGTGCTCGGGCGGCAGCGGCTGAGAGGTCTCGGGAGCCGCGGCGGGCGCGGCCCAGGCGGCCGTCTCCGGCGCGGACCCCGCCGCCGCGGCGGCCTCCGACTCGTCCACCGAGATCCCGAAATCGGTCGCGAGCCCCACCAGACCGTTGGAGTAGCCCTCACCGAGCGCCCGGAACTTCCACCCGTCACCGCGCCGGTACAGCTCGCCGCAGATCAGCGCGGTCTCCGCACCGGTCTCCGGCTTGATGTCGAAGTACGCCAGAGGTTCACCGTCCGCGACGGCCGCGTCATACAGCAGAATGCGCAGATCGCGTACGTGGTCGAAGGTGACGTCGTCCGCCGATGCGACCAGGAGAATCTGTCCGACGCCGGGCTCGACACCCGTCAGATCCGTCTGGATCGTGTCGGTGAGGCCCTCGGCGCCGCGCTTCTTGCCGAGCCGCCAGACCTTGCCCGACGGATGGCGGGGCTGGTTGTAGAAGACGAAGTCCTCGTCGGATCGCACACGACCGTCGGGGCCGAGGAGCAGCGCGGAGGCATCGACATCGGGGACATCCTGGCCGGGTGTCCAGCGCAGGACGGCGCGCACCGCTGTGGCGTCCAGCGGGACGTTCGACCCTTTCAGCATCGCGTGCGTCATGCGGTCATCCTGCCCTGTCGGTCCTGGTCACGACAATGTGGGGTCGTTCCGGAACCGGCCGGTGTTGGACATGGTGGAGTTACCTGAACTTCACGCCCGGTGGGAATCACTGACATGGAAGCGTACGTACTATTACCGGCCACATCACATTCGGCCACCTAGCCGCCGCGGGGGAGTCCCATGCGTCATTTCGGTCACGTCACCCCGGAGGAGCGGCAGCGGCTCTTCCACCAGGAGCCCGGCGTCTTCACGTCCGACTCACCGGCCAGAGTGCTCGCCGCCGCCCTCGGCGCGACGCTCTACAGCCCGGCCACCCGGCCGACACTCGCCGACGACATCGTCAAGCAGGCCACACGCGGTGTCGTCTCCATGGTGCTGTGCCTGGAGGACTCGATCGACGACTCCGAGGTCGTGGGCGCCGAGGAGAACCTGGTCCGCCAGTTCACCGACCTCGCGGCCCGCCCGGACACGGGCGAGCTGCCCCTGCTGTTCGTCCGCGTCCGTTTCCCCGAGCAGATCCCCGACCTCGTACGGCGCCTCGGCCCCGCCGTCCGGCTGCTGTCCGGCTTCGTGATGCCGAAGTTCACCGAGGAACGCGGCACACCCTTCCTGGAGGCCCTCGCCGCCGCCGAGGCGGAGAGCGGCAGGCGGCTCTTCGCCATGCCCGTCCTGGAGTCGCCCGAGCTGCTCTACCGCGAATCGCGTGTGGAGACCCTGGAGGGCATCTTCCGCGCCGTCGACAAGTACCGCGACCGGGTGCTCGCGCTGCGCCTCGGCGTGACCGACTTCTGCTCCTCCTACGGGCTGCGCCGCGCCCCCGACATGACCGCCTACGACGTCCAGGTCGTCGCCTCCGTGATCGCCGACGTGGTGAACATGCTGGGGCGGGCCGACGGCAGCGGCTTCACCGTCACCGGGCCCGTCTGGGAGTACTTCCGCGTCCCGGAACGCATGTTCAAGCCGCAGCTCCGCCGCAGCCCCTTCCTGGCGGGCGAGGCGGAGGAACTGCGCGAGAGGCTGCTCGAACACGCCATGGACGGACTGCTGCGCGAGATCGCCCTCGACCAGGCCAACGGCCTCATGGGCAAGACCTGCATCCACCCCTCGCACGTGACGCCCGTCCACGCACTCTCCGTGGTCAGCCACGAGGAATTCAGTGATGCCCAGGACATCCTCAGGCCGGAGCGCGGCGGCGGGGGTGTACTGAGATCGGCGTACACGAACAAAATGAACGAGGTGAAGCCGCATCGCGCCTGGGCCGAGCGCACCCTGCTGCGCGCGGAGGTCTTCGGGGTCGCCCGCGAGGACATCGGCTTCGTCGAGCTGCTCACCGCCGGACTCCCGGCGTGAGCCGGTCCGGCCGAGCGACGCGCACCCCCGACAGCAAGGAACTGATGAACACCCCAGCGCACGACCCGAACCACCCCGACGGCGGCAGCGGCCCGGACGGCGTCCACGGCCCGGACGCCGCGGACCCCGGGGATTCCGGGGATCCCGCGGACACCGCGGACGACACGGTGTGGACCGGGACCTGGGTCGCCGAGCGGCTCGGCGTCGAGCTCGTCGGCGACGAGGGGCTGAGCGGCCTGCTGGGGCTCGCGCTGCGCCGCAACCCCAAGCGCGCCCACCTGCTCGTCTCGAACGTCCTCGGCAAGCACGTTCCGCAGTCGCCGGCCGTGGTCCACGCGTACGGCGTCGAGCTGGGCCGGCGCGTGCGCGAGCTGCTGGGCACCGAGGACGCCCGCACGGCCGTCGTCCTCGGATACGCCGAGACGGCCACCGGGCTCGGCCACTCCGTCGCGGACGGGATCGGCGTCGCCCCGTACCTCCACTCCACCCGCCGCCCGGTCCGCGGAGTCCGGCCGGCGGGCGGCTTCGAGGAGTCCCACTCGCACGCCACCTCGCACCTCCTCCTGCCCGAGGACCCGGGCCTGCTCGCCGGCTCCGGCCCGCTGGTCCTCGTCGACGACGAGTTCTCCACCGGCAACACCGTCCTCAACACGATCCGCGACCTGCACCGGCGCTACCCGCGCGAGCGGTACGTCGTCGTGGCCCTCGTCGACATGCGCTCGGCCCCCGACCACGCGCGCTTCGAGAAGTTCGCCGGCGACATCGGCGCCCGCGTGGACCTGATCGCGGCCGCGTCCGGCACGGTGCGCCTGCCCGAGGACGTCCTGGCCAAGGGGACCGCCCTGGTCGCCCGCCACGAAACGGCGGCGTCCGGCACCCCCGCCGCCCCGGACACCGGCCCGGCCGTCCGCGTCGACCTCGGCTGGCCCCACGGCCTCCCCGACGGCGGACGGCACGGATTCACCCCCGGACACCGAATACGCCTGGACGCGGCCCTCCCCGCCATGGCGGCACGGCTCGCCGACGCCCTGCCCGACGGCGCGGGCCGCGTCCTGGTCCTCGGCTTCGAGGAACTGATGTACGCGCCGCTGCGACTGGCCCACGAGCTGGAGCGGTCCGTCCCCGCCGAGGTGTACTTCTCCACCACGACCCGCTCCCCGGTGCTCGCCCTCGACGACCCCGGCTACGCCATCCGCAGCCGCATCGCCTTCCCGGCCCACGACGACCCGGACGACGGCCCCGGCGAGCGCTACGCCTACAACGTCGCCGGCGCCGGCTTCGACGCCGTCGTCGCGGTCGTCGACTCCGCCGCCGACACCCCCGAACTGCACGCGGACGACGGCCTGTTGGCACAGTTGGCGGCGCACACCCCGCAGGTCCTGCTCGCCGTCGTGCCCTCGTACGCGCCCGCACGGCCGTCCACCGAAAGGCCCTCCATGCTGCCCGAGCCCCTCCGCGGCCCCGCCTTCTCCTCGTACGCCCCCGACGAGGTCGGCTGGCTGCTGCAGGACCTGTCGGACGTGACGCTGGAGGCGCCGACCGAGGAGCGCGAGGAGGCCATCCAGAGCGGCGGCGCCCACTACGCCGAGTCGCTGCCGGTCGAGTACCAGCCGAGCGCCGAGTACCAGGAGCTCTTCCACGCCGCCCTCGACGCCTCCGCCGCCCGGATCGCCGAGGCCGTCGGCGCCGTGACCGAACTCGTCCTCGCCGACCGGTCCCCGCGCCCCGTCCTGGTGTCCCTGGCCCGCGCCGGCACCCCCGTCGGCGTCCTGATGCGCCGCTGGGCCCGGCACCAGCACGGCCTCGACCTGCCGCACTACGCCGTCTCCATCGTCCGCGGCCGCGGCATCGACGCCAACGCGCTGCGCTGGCTCGCCGCCCACCACGACCCCGCCGACGTCGTCTTCGTCGACGGCTGGACCGGCAAGGGCGCCATCACCCGCGAACTCGCCGACGCCATCGAGGAGTTCGAGGAAGCCGAGGGCATCACCGGCTTCGACCCGGAGATAGCGGTCCTCGCCGACCCGGGCTCCTGCGTGCGCACGTACGGCACCCGCGAGGACTTCCTCATCCCCTCCGCCTGCCTCAACTCGACGGTCTCCGGGCTGATCTCACGCACCGTCCTGCGCTCCGACCTGGTCGGCGAACACGACTTCCACGGCGCGAAGTTCTACCGCGAGCTCGCCGGCTCCGACGTCTCCGTCGCGTTCCTGGACGCCGTCGCCGCCCACTTCCCCGACGTCGCCGAGGCGGCCCGCGACCGGGCCAAGGAACTCCTCGCCGCCGACCGCGAACCCACCTGGGAGGGCTGGGCGGCGGTCGAACGGATCAGCGAGGAGTACGGCATCCACGACGTGAACCTCGTCAAGCCGGGCGTCGGCGAGACCACCCGGGTACTGCTGCGCCGGGTCCCCTGGAAGATCCTCGCGCGCGCCGGAGCGGGCGCCGACCTCGACCACGTCCGGCTGCTCGCCGGACAGCGCGGGGTGCCCGTCGAGGAGGTCGACGAACTCCCGTACACCTGTGTGGGGTTGATCCACCCGAAGTACACGCGTGGCGCCACCGGTGCCGACGGCAAGGCGGTGACCCTCTGATGTCCACGCCCAAGGTGCTCGTCGCCAGCGACCTCGACCGCACACTCATCTACTCCGCCGCCGCGCTCGCGCTCACCATGCCGGACGCCCGCGCGCCCCGGCTGCTCAGCGTCGAGGTGCACGAGAACAAGCCCCTCTCCTACATGACGGAGACGGCCGCCGGGCTGCTCACCGAACTCGGCGACATCGCGCACTTCGTGCCGACCACGACCCGCACCCGCAAGCAGTACCAGCGCATCAACCTGCCAGGACCGGAGCCCGAGTACGCGATCTGCGCCAACGGCGGACACCTGCTCGTCGACGGTGTCTCCGACCTCGACTGGCACACATCCGTGAAGGAGCGGCTCGCCGCCGAGTGCGCGCCGCTGGACGAGGTGCGGGATTACCTGATGGCGACCGCGGACCCGCACTGGGTGCGCAAACACCGGATCGCCGAGGACCTGTTCGCCTATCTGGTGGTCGAGCGGGAACTGCTGCCCGAGCAGTGGGTCAAGGACCTGGCCGTGTGGGCGGAGAGCCGCGGCTGGACGGTCTCGTTGCAGGGCCGCAAGATCTACGCCGTGCCCGGGCCGCTCACCAAGAGCGCGGCCGTGCGCGAGGTCGCCCGCCGCACCGGCGCCCCGCTCACCCTCGCCGCCGGTGACTCGCTGCTCGACGCCGACCTGCTGCTCGCCGCCGACCGCGGCTGGCGTCCGGGGCACGGTGAACTCGCCGAGGCGGACTGGACGGCACCGG
The DNA here is from genome assembly GCF_053600395.1 of Streptomyces sp. NPDC005070. NCBI lineage: Bacteria > Bacillati > Actinomycetota > Actinomycetes > Kitasatosporales > Streptomycetaceae > Streptomyces > Streptomyces sp. NPDC005070. The sequence continues at coordinate 44,287 of NZ_JBSFZS010000029.1, forward strand.
CGATCACCGCGCTGCCGGAGCGGGGTGTCCTGGCGGGGGAGCGCATTCTGCGCGAGTTCGTGGGTGCCTGCGTCGAGGCCGGCCGGGGACTGCTCTGAACGAATTTCGGAATGTGTAATTCCGATTCCTGATCCGGTCCCGTGCTGACGGGTGTGCCGGGGGTGATCAGCCCCTTGGTGCCCCCGGCCCGGGACCGGTGTCGTTCTGACGTTCTGACCGGCATGCCGAACCGCGTTCGGAAGGGACGGCCCGGACTGCCCGACTCCGGCGCTTTCCCGTCGAGTCGCGATTCCGTCGGGCTCCGGTCCGTGACGCGTCCGGTTCGGGTCGGCTTGGGGGATGTGTCGAACTTGCCCCCGGCGTGGTCCCGTTGGTGTGACGGATGCCATGCCGCCGCGATACGCCGGGGTCCGATTCGGGACGAGACTGAAGAGTTGGTAAGAAATCCCCGCGGTCAGCCGCAGCAGCCGCCGCCGCAGCAACCGCCTCCGCCGCCGTTCGAACGCGGCTCGGGCGCCGGCGCGGACGCCGAACCGCCCCGTGCGACGGCGACCGCCGACAGCAGTTTGACGGTGTCGTCGTGCCCGGCGGGGCAGGCCGCGGGAGCGGCCGACTCTGCCATGGGACGGCTCAGTTCGAAGGTGTCGCCGCAGGTCCGGCAGCGGTACTCGTAGCGAGGCATGCGCACAGGTTAGCCGGAACGGGCCGCCGTTCGGAGGGCTCGGCGGCTCTCGTCGCGCGTGGCGGAACAAGCCTTCCGGGGTGGGAGTTACGGCTGCTCGCGCTGGGTGAACCAGTGGAACTCGTTGAGCTCTGAGCTTTTTTGTCTCGTTGCTGATCGAAGGGATTGGATTGGTCGCTGATAATTTAATAGGGCCGCGACGAGCCGCAAGGTCGGGGAGGGGGGCTCGCAGCCGCGAAAGCGGCCGCTGCAACTACCCGCGCGCGCAGATCCGGAGTGCGGAGGGAGACGCAGTCGTGACCAGGACATGGCATCGCAACGATGCCTCGAATCCCCTGTCTTTGGGCCGCCAGGGCGCGGGAGGGCGCCGTGGCTGACACATCCGGACCGCAGCGCGGTCGCGGCAGCCGTCGCAAGCCCTCGCAGCCCTCCGCGCCGGCCCGGCTGGCCGCACGCCTCAAACCGCACGCGCGGCGCCTCAAACCCGCCTATCCGCGCCCCGGTCGGACCGGACTGCGGCGCTGGCTGCCCTCCTGGCGGCAGTGGCTCGGCGCCTTCGCGCTGTCCATAGGCCTGAGCGGTTCGCTGCTCGTCATTGCCTACGCGGCAACGGACATACCCCAGAACCTGAACACATATGCCACCCAGCAGGACAATGTCTACTTCTGGTCGGACGGCACGCCGATGGCCCGTACCGGCTGGGTGCGACGCCAGGACATGCCGCTGAAGGACATACCGAAGGACGTGCGCTCGGCGGTCCTCGCGGCGGAGAACGAGAGCTTCTACAGCGACCCCGGCATCTCCGCCAAGGGCCTGGCCCGCGCCCTGGTGAGGACGGTCGGCCAGGGGGACACCCAGGGCGGTTCCACCATCACCCAGCAGTACGTCAAGAACGTCTATCTGACCCAGAACCGTTCGGTGACCCGCAAGTTCACCGAGGCCATGATCGCCCTCAAGCTCGACAACAAGATGAGCAAGGACAAGATCCTCGAGGGATACCTCAACACGAGCTGGTTCGGACGCGGCACCTACGGCCTCCAGCGGGCCTCGCAGGCCTACTACGGCAAGGACGTGAGCCACCTCGACGCCAGCGAGGGCGCGTTCCTCGCCTCGCTCCTCAAGGGCGCGGGCCTCTACGACCCCACCCTGAGCACGGCCAACCACAAGCGCGCCGTGGAACGCTGGTCCTGGATCCTCGACCGCATGGTCAAGACCGGCAAGCTCTCGGCCGCCGAGCGGGCCACGTACACGAAGTTCCCCGAGCCGATCAAGCAGAGCGGGAGCTACGACACCGGTAAGCAGAGCGACTACCTGGTCGAGCTGGCGACCCAGTACGCCAAGAAGGCCGGGCACATCTCCGACCGGGACTTCGACCTCGGCGGCTACCAGATCTACACGACCTTCGACCGCAAGCGCGAGACCGCGCTCACCGACACCGTGGCCAAGGCCCGCAAACAGGCGGTGAAGGACGACCCGGACAACGCGAAGGCCGCCCACTACGGCGCCGCCTCGATCGCCGACGACGGCCGGATCCTCGCCGTCTACGGCGGCCCCGACCACCGCAAGCAGGGCTACAACGAGTCCAACGCGACCACGGTCCCCGCCGGTTCGGCCTTCCTGCCCTTCGTCTACGCCGCCGCCCTGGAGAACGGCGTCCACAAGACCCGCGAGGGCGCGGCCACACCGGTCACCCCCGAGACGCTGTACGACGGCAACAACGGCGTGCCGGTCAGCACACCCGAGGGCCCCTACTGGGACCGCGGCGGCAAGAAGGTCGCCGCCCACAACGAGGGCGACAAGAACTACGGCCAGATCTCGCTGCGTTCGGCGCTCGCCCAGAACGTGAACACCCCGTTCATGCAGCTCGGCATGGACGCCGGCCTGGACAAGGTGCGCGAGACCGCGGAGGCCTCGGGCCTGCTGTCCTCCAGCATCGGACCGCAGGTGCCGGGCATGTCCCTCGGCGCCGCCACCCCGAGCGCGATCCGCATGGCCAGCGCCTACGCCACCTTCGCCGCCGACGGAACGCACTACGAGCCGTACTCGGTCAAGCGCATCACCCGCAACGGCTCCCGCGTCCGGCTGGACATGCCCGCGCCCCACCGCGCGATGCGCGCCGAGGTGGCCCGCCAGGTCACCGACGCGCTCGCGGACTCCTTCCGCATCGGCCACCCGGGCGCCGCACCCCTCTCGGTGAAGGTGGCCGGCAAGCGGGGCGCCACGCTGGACGACAAGTCCGCCTGGTTCGTGGGCTCGAACGCCTCCGTGTCGACGGCCGTCGTCCTGTACCGCATCGACCTGACCAAGAGCCTCGAACCACTGCCGCTCAAGGGGGTCGCCGGCGCACCCGTCGCCGACGTGCCGTACGGCATCTGGTCCGGTGCCATGAGCCCGCTTCGCTGATCCCGTCGGCCGAACCGTCCGGCTCGGCCCCGCCGACGGCCACCCGGTGGCCGCGCCACGCTCCTTCCGTCCCCCTCGCAGAATGTGCCCCGTATGAACTCGAAGCACAGCCGGCGCCGACGCCGTGAGTCCGATCCCGCTTCCGCCGCCGCCTCCGCCCGCCAGGGCTTCGCGGCCATGACGGCCTTCCTCGTCGTCACGTCCACGGCCGCCACCTACCTGGCCCTCAACACCGACCACACCACCCCGGCCGCGTCCGCCCGCGCGCACGGCCCGGCCACCAAGGTGAAGAAGGAACCGCCGTGGGACGGCAAGGTCCATGTACTGGGCGACGGCTCCACGTCCTACACCGGGCCGCAGAAGGGCGATTTGAAGGCCGTACCGCTCAAGCCCGGTGAGAAGCCTCCCCAGTTCGTCGTCTTCTCCTGGGACGGCGCCCTCCAGGGCGACGACGAACTCTTCTCGCACTACCGGGAGATGGCCGAGCAGTACAACGCCCACATGACGTTCTTCCTGACCGGCATCTATCTGCTGCCCAAGGACAAGAAGACGCTCTACGAGCCGCCGATGCACTCGCCCGGATCGGCGGCCATCAGCTACGCCACCGACGACCACATACGCACCACGCTGGAGGAGCTCGGCAAGGCGTGGAAGGCCGGCAACGAGATCGGCACCCACTTCAACGGCCACTTCTGCGGCGACAAGGGCGGCGGGGACTGGAGCGTCGAGGAGTGGGAGAGCGAGATCAACCAGTTCTTCTCCTTCGTGGAGAAGTGGAGGACCAACACCGGCTACACCGACCTGGCGTCGCTCCCCTTCGATCCGGCGAAGGCCATCAGCGGCGGGCGCGCGCCCTGCCTCGAAGGACAGAAGAACCTGCTCAAGGCGATGAAGGCCACATCGAAGAAGTACAACTGGCGCTACGACGCCAGCTCCGCCGGCGACTTCCAGATATGGCCCAGGAAGAAGGAGGGCGTGTGGGACTTCCCGCTCCAGATGCTCCCCTACGAGAACGGCAAGTACCAAGGCCTGTCCATGGACTTCAACTTCCTCTACAACCAGTCCGACGGTGAGACCGAGGGGAACCCGGCCCAGTACCCGCAATGGGAGCAGGAGACGGTCAACTCCTACATGGCCGGTTTCAACCGCGTCTACTACGGCAGCCGGGCACCGCTGTTCATCGGCAACCACTTCGAGGACTGGAACGGCGGCATCTACATGAAGTCCATCGACCAGGTCATCAAGAACTTGTGCACGAAGAAGGGCGTGAAATGCGTGTCCTTCCAGGAGCTGTCCAACTGGCTCGACGTGCAGAAGCCCGAGACCCTGGAACGCCTGCGCGGCCTGGACCCCGCCCAGTCGCCGGACTGGTCGACCGTGGTGAAGTAGGGCCCGCCATCGGGACGGTGACCCCGTTCCTGCACCGTGAGATCAACTTACCTCCGACATAAGGGACTTGGTTGCAGCCGACGCGAACTCCCCCCGGAGTCACCACAGTTGAGTGGGACATGTAAAGATTCCCCTCCCTGGAGTCCGACCGGGGATCAAGGAGAATCGTCAGTGACACCGAAGAACTTAAGCCGCAGTTGTTCCGTCGTGGGGGCGCTCACCCTCTCCGCCCTCCTGCTGCCCCTGTCCGCCGCCCACGCGGCGGCCCCCGCCCCCCGGGTGACCGCGTCGACGGCCGATGCCTTCGGCCGCGTGGCCGACGCCGTGTTCACCGACCGCACGGCCGCCCTGCTGGACACGGCCCCGAAGGCCCGTACGGCCCTGAAGGCGACCACCTCCGGCATCCGGGTCTCCGGCACCCTCGCGCACACCGAGACCACCGCCGTCTCCGCACTGCACGGCACCCGGTCCCGCCTCGCCGCCCTCGGCGAGGCCTACAGCGCCGCCGACACCGAGGTCGCCGTGAACCGGACCCGGATCACGGGCCGCCTCGCCACCGCCTGGGTCACCGAGACCACCACCCTCACCTACCGGAGGATCCGCGGAGACGAGCCCGCCACCACGGGCTTCCGCGCCCACCATGCCCTGACCTTCGCCGCCCAGCCCGACGGCACCTGGAAGCTGACGGGCGAGCGCTCGACCGACAAGGGCCCCCGGCAGATCAACCAGCCCGTCACGACGGCGCTCACCAGGACCACGATGGCCGCTGTCGACGCCCCCCGGGCAGCGACCACGTACCCCGCGCCCGCCAACCCCAAGGCGCTCACCGGTGGCCCGTACGACTACACGGCCATGGCGACGTACGCCGAGACGTACTGGAGGAACTACAACCCCGCCTACCGCAGCTTCAACTCCGTCGGCGGCGACTGCACCAACTACGTCAGTCAGTCCCTGAAGGCGGGCGGCTGGGCGACGGTCGCGAGCTCCGGTGAGGAGTACGGCACCTGGAACTACACGGCGTCCACCCAGACCGACACCTGGGTCGGCGTCAACGAGTTGTCCTGGTTCACCCAGACCGCCCGCCGCTCCACGCCCCTGGCGAACGTCTACCAGATGGACGTCGGCGACGTGATGCAGATGGACTTCGACAAGGACGGGTCCAAGGACCACTCCATGATCACGTCGTACCGCAGCGGCGGCGGAGTGCCGTACCTGACGTACCACGACGCCGACACCTACCGCCGCTCGCTGTCGAGCCTGCTCGCGGCGTATCCGAACGCGGCGTACTACGCGTACCGCACCTGACCGGTCAGGGCCCTCTCCCCGGCGAAGGTGCCGGGGGGAGGCTCCTCGGCGAGGCGGCCGGGGGAGGCTCCTCGGACCCCCTGCGCCTCCTGCCTCCTCAGGCGCCGCCGCGCTCCTCGCGGATCTGCGCCACGACGCGGGCCACCGTCTGCCGCACCGCCTCCGTCTCGGTGAGGAAGTGCCAGTAGTCGGGGTGCCGGCCCTCCAGCGTGGCCACCGCACGGTCGAGCCGGCCGACGGCGTCGTCGAGCGGGCGGGCCTGCCGGGGGTCGGGCGTCGAACGGCCCGCCATGGCCAGCCGCTGCGCGTCCCGGATCGCGAACCGGGTGCGGTCGATCTCCTGCTGGGGGTCCTTCTGCACGGCGTTCAGCCGCCGCAGCCGGTCACCGGCCGCCGACACCGCCTCGTCGGTGCTGTTCAGCAGCGCGCGCACCGTCGCCAGCAGCGAGGTCGCGTCCGGCCAGCGCTGCGCCTCACGCGCGGCCCGCGCCTCGTTCAGCTTCGCCTCGGCCTGCCGTACGTTCTCCGCGGCCTGGTCCGGCACATGCTGGAGGTCCTGCCAGCACGCCGCCGAGAACCGCCGCCGCAACTCGCTCAGCACCGGCTCCACCTGCCCCGAGCGGGTCGTCAGCGCCTGTGCCCGGGTCCGCAGCGAGACGAGCCGGTGGTCGATCTCGGCGGCCCGCTCGGGCAGCCGCTCCGCCTCCGAGCGCACCGCCGCGGCCTCGCGCGAAACCCGTTCGGCCCGCTCCAGTGTCTCCGGCACGCCGTGCTGCCCGGCGCCCTGGTTGAGCTTGGTCAGCTCGGGGGCCAGCGTGGCCAGCCGTGCCGCGAGATCGTCGGCCTTCAGCCCGGACCGCCGTACGGAATCGAGGGCGTTGGAGGCGGCGAGCAGTGCCTGCCGGGCGCGCTCCACGGCCGGGGCCAGCCGGGCGAGCTGGGTCTCGGCCTTGCCGAGCAGCGGCGCGAGGCTCTGCTCGAACCGGTCCAGATCGGCCTTCACGCGGCCGAGTTCGTCCTTCGCGGCGACGAGCTCGGTGCGGGCCCGCACCGCGACCGAGGCCTCCAGCTCGTCCCGGTCGAGATCGTGGGCGTCGACGGCGGTGATGTACTTCTGGCTGGCCTCGTCGATCCGCCGCCCCAGCGCCGCGAAGTCGGAGACCACGCGCCGGGCGGCCGGGGAGTCGTCCACGGCCGTGATGGTCTCGATCGAGATCCGCAGGTCGCGCTGGGCGGTGTCGAGTTCGTAGAACGCCGCCGCGGCGGCGTCCTTGGCGGCCTGCGCCTCGGCCCGCTGACTCTCGGACCGCCCGCCGAACCAGCGCCGGGTGCCGCCCGCCGCGAAGGCCGCGGGGAGCGCGAGGGCGGCCAGCAGGGGCAGAGCGACGAGCGTGAGCACGTCACGGGCAGCGGCGTACGGGCGAGGGGGCGGCCCTGGCTGTACCGGCCGGACCGGCCCGGTGGGCCCCATCGCCCGGGCCGGCGGGGTCGCCTGCGTCGGCGGGGTGGTCTGCGTCGGCAGGGTCGCCTGCGTCGGCGGGACCGGCGGGATCAGTGGGATCCGCCGAGGGCCCCGCCGGAGGCTGCGAAAGCCCCGGAAGCCGAGGAGGCTCCGGAAGCCGAGGGGGTGTGCAGGCCGCGCGGGTCCCGCGAACGGCGAATACGGCCGCGAAGGTGTCGCCGTCACATCCCTCTCCCGTGCTGTCATCCGCCTTGCCCGGCTGTCATTCTCCCACCGGTTGAAGACGAACACACGGGCCGGTCAGTTCGCTGTTCGTACCGTGATCTTTCCGTCGTCGGTGTGCGCGGAGACCCGGTGGGAGCTGGAACCGTCGCGTGGCACGTCCACATGGACCGAGCCGTCGCCGCTCGCGGCCGTCACCCGGTAGGTGGCCCGGGGTAGCACGATCGAGACGGAGCCGTCGCCGCTGCGGGAGTCCACCAGGTCCGGCACGGTGCCGAGTTCGAGCTGCACGGAGCCGTCGTCGGTACGGGCCCGCACACTGCGGGCGGCCACGCCGACGGCCCGGATCGAGCCGTCGCCACTGCGCAGATCCAGCGCTCCCGAGGAGTCGCTGACCCGCACCGAGCCGTCCGCCGTACGGATGCTCAGCGCCTCCGTGAAGCCCTTCGCGCTCACCCGCCCGTCCCCGTCCTCGACCTTGACGGCCACCCCGCGCGGCACCACGATCCGGTGCCGGGCCGAGCAGTCGGCGACGACACCCGAGCATTTCATCCGCAGCACCAGCCGGTCGCCGCCCTTCATCGCCCAGGTGACCTTCGGATCCCCGCCGAGGGTGACATGCCCCTGGAACCACCGGGTCACCTGGACCTCACCTGCCTTCGCGGAGTCCGACACCACCAGATCGAGCGCGGAGTCGTCCGAGTCGACGGTCAGGATCCGCCCGTGCAGCCCGAAGGACCGCTGCTCGGGCTCCTTGTCGTCCCCGGCGGAAGCCCCGCACGCACTGACAGAGGCGACGAGCCCGAGCGCGAGGGCGGTGAGAGCGACGGTGCGGGTGCGGTTCCGGCTCCTGCCGGTGCCGCGGGTACGTGTGCGGGCCATGATCGATCTCCCCCTGGTGACGGTAAGCGATGACGTCGATTCCTCGACTCTTCGATTCCTCGACTCTTCGACTCCTCGGCCCTTCGGGCCCGACACCTGCCGGGGCACCTGGTCCGCAGCGGATCGCCGAAGCCTCTTCGACGGTAGGCACGAACGAAGCCCCGAACGATCCGGCCCGCTCCCGAATGAGGGGTGGGGATAACCCCCGCCCAGCCACCCCGAACCGCTCCCCGCCCCGGCCCGCAGAGCCCCACCGGCTCCGCCACGGACCGCCCTGACCAGCCTCACCACCAACTCGCCCGATACGGGTTTGCGGGGCATCCCCCCGGGCAATGTAGGCTGTCGACTCGTCCTGGGCGCGTAGCTCAGTGGTAGAGCGCCGCCCTTACAAGGCGGATGTCGGCGGTTCGAAACCGTCCGCGCCCACCAGTCTCAGGACACGAACAAGGCCCAGGTCAACCGGTGTGAATCCGGTGATCTGGGCCTCTGTCGTTCCCGGCCGTCCGGGGCCGCCGTGCCACTCACGTGCCAGATGGACCGTGCGGAGGCCGCTTCACCTTCCTGATCTGACCGTCCACGTAGTCGGCGATCTCGTGATCGCGCCCGTTGACGAGGTGCTGATAGACCAGCGCGGCCCACACCGACGAGTGCCCCATGCGCTGCATCAGCTCACGGGTGGTGGCGCCGCCGGTCGCGGCGAGGGTGTTCCCGGTGTGCCGGAGATCGTGGAAGTGGACGTCACCGAGCCCGGTCGAGGTGAGCGCGCGGAGCCAGATCCGCCGGAAGTTGTTCCGCCGCAGGACACCGCCGCGGGCCCCGACGAAGACGAGTCCGGTCCGGCCGGCCTCCGCGTGCTCGGCCAGGTGGTGCGCCAGCTCGGGCACGAGCGAGGCCGGGAACGCCACGGTGCGGACGCCCGCCGCGCTTTTGGGCGCCTTGACCGTGAGCCCATCGGTCCGGGTCTCGGAGTACGAGCGGCGGATGGACACGGTACGGGCCTCCAGGTCGATGTCCCGGCGCTGGAGCGCGGCCAGCTCGCCGAACCGGAGCGCGGCGAACGCGGCCAGGAGCACCAGGGCGCGGCAGTGCGGCGGGACCGCGTCGGCGAGCCGGTACACCTCGGGCACGGAGAGGAACGGCCGCTCGGTGTGGGTGACCGTCCCCGTGTGCGGGCCCGAGTCGAGAACGGTCAACACCCTGATGGGCGGGTTGGCTCCGAGGCTTTAGGCAGCCACCATGGGGCGAGCCTCGAAGATCACGGCCCCAACGTCGTGGTTTGCCGGGCAGGTCCACAGACTGCCCGACGCGCCGGAAGCTTAAGGGGCCATGATCACTCGCTCCATGAGAGCTCCCGCCCAAAGTCTCGGAGCCGACCTCTCAACGTCGTGGACCGCAGGCCGACGGGCACCGGTGAGGAGGGGTCTCACCTGGGCGTATACGATCCCCGGCCATGAAGCGTCTGATGATCGCGCTGGTCAGCGCAGGAGCAATCACAGTCGCCCTGGGCGGCTATGCCGTCGGGGCGACGCAGCACGACGGCGCATCCGAGCAGTCGACCAGGTGCGAGCAGACGAGCCAGGACTTCGATGCGCGGGCCGGCCAGTTCCGGAAGCAGCAGCAGCGGATCGCCCGAGGGGGAGACACCCTAAGGCAGTACGAGATCGCCACGGCACGGTTGAAGATCCTCAGCATGATCGTGGGACAGAATCCGACCTGCTTCGACGCCGGGACCCGCGCGACAGCGGCGTATCTCCAGCAACACCCATCCGAGAGCCAAGAAGACGCGGCCGCGTGTGAACTCGCTGGCATCCCTTCCAAAGACTGCACGATCTCGGTTGGCTGACATGAGCGTCTGCCGTTCGAAGGCTCCCGGAGGCGCCCGGTGAACACCCTCGTTTTCATGCTGCGGGACGCGCTGGGCCTAGGCGGCGGTCTGGTGTTCCTGTGGGAGATGAACCGCCAGGCTTCGGGACCGGGCTGGAGAAAGCCGCGAGTCCTCTCGGCGGCCGCCCTGGTGCTGCTCGCCGTGCTGCTCGCCGTCTAGAGAAGATCCAGCCCGAATCATGATTGCGAGAGAGTCCAGGCATGCAACCTTCGAGACCAGGCAAGCCCAACACTGCGTCCTGCCGGAGCGTGAAGTGGCCGCGTATTTCGTTGCTGGTCGCGCTAGGCATCGTTGCCGTCTCCGTTACGGGGTGCGGCAGTTCCAACGATGAAGGACTGCCGGTGCGAGTGGTCAACGAGTCTGTCTGGGATGCCCACGTATTCGGTTGTCCGCAGTGCGGAGAGCTCGGCCTTGTGGTCGAAGGGGACCCTGACCGAAAGCCCGGCGAGGGCGGCGGTTCCGTCTTTGGGTGGACCGAGGGACGCGCGTGGCCTACGACCTACAAGGTCGTTGTCCGCGGAGTGGAGTCGGTCTGCCCATTCATCGACCCCGAGCCCGGCAAGGCCGAGGGTGCAGTGGGGACCCGTGACGTTATTTACGTAGTGGACGAGAGCGGGAAATGCGTCGTAGGCCCGGGGAGCATGGACGAGATCTGACATCAGCGGCTGACACCAACAAGCGCGAACAGCGGCGGTCAGCACCAGATCTCAGCGGACCCTCGACCGAAGCATCAGACTGGTCGACCGGCGTCAACGGCTACCTGTGATCGACCTGATAAAGATGAGGCCGCATCTCAAAACGTGCCTCTATCGTGAGGCGTCGTCGCACCGGATACGCGTCTGGGGCAAGCAAAAATCAGAAAGCAGGCGGAATGACCTCATTGCGGTGCGAGGCCACTCGCTGGGCGCTCGATGATGACGACGACTTCTACCCTGGGTGGGTCGAGGTGCGCCTGACCGACGCCCGTGGCCGGGAATGGGTCTTCTTTGACAAGCCGCCGATTTTCGGTGGCGGTGATGTGCTGAGCGCCAAAGCCACGTACCCCATCGCCGTGACGATCGACTGCGTGATCTTGAGTCGCACCTCAGGTCCGGACGGGAACGAGGTCATCACGATCTCTACGGGCGGGCGGCCGGAGGCCACAGAAGGTGACCGGAGCGAGTTCGACGTTCGCCCCGATCAGCTAGTGGAGCCCTGATCCCGAGAGGGAGGCACCGCTTGCGGTACAGCAGCGAAGTACAGCAACCACCGCGTCTACGACCGACCGCCACCAACCCCAGGCCACCGGTCACCGGCCCCGACAGACCTCAACAACAGGTCGACCGGGCCGTGCTCAGTGCCTAAGGAAGTCCGGCTCCGGCTGTTCTCTCGTCTCTGCCTGGGCCCCGCATCGCGGAGGTCCGAGGACGGCTGCCGCCGCGTCTTCCTCGCGCACGCCGGTGAGGATCACGGCGGGAACCTGCGTCACCAGAACCTTGCTGTGCCAGAGGCTCAGCCCCTTCAGTCGACGCACGACTTGGACGACGTCCATCACACGGAGACCAGGGTCGGTGAGCACCACGTCATGAGGCACGTCGTCGCACACCAGCAAGAAGTACTCGTCCGCCAAGGCTCTCACCGCCCGTCTCCGGTTCGGAGCGTACGAGTCCTCAGCCGCCTTTCGCATTGTTTGGCCGAGTCGAAGACAGCAGTCAGGGCTTTGCGGGTCTGCTCCTGGCTGGACGGCGTCAGGTGCGCGTAGACGCGAGGCGTCAGACCGGGGTCCGAGTGGCCGAGGTACTCGGCCAGGGCCTTGATGTTCTTTTCGGCGTCTAGGAGCACCGACGCGTGGAAGTGTCGGAGGGCGTGTATCCCGTTCTCGCGGGACTCGGCGTACGGCCTCCACGCGCGGGTAGCGGGATCACCCCGGTGCCGGCCGGCGCCCGCTTCCAGGCATCCTCGGTGAAATCGGTTACCCGGGAACGTATGGTCCTTCGCGCTCAACCCGAGGTCGATCCACAGGTCTTGAGCATGCTTGGGTGAGTGCAGTGACGGGTGGTGTGGATCCGGCGCTTCCCGCAGGGGACGGCACATGGGGGGCGTGTGGCAAGCCGACGGTTGCATGGATGTCTCGGCATGGTGGTGGGCCTGGCTCTGGCAGTGCTTACCGCCGTGCTCCTGGGCAGGTCGTGGAACGCCTGTGACGTGGGAGTGAACAACGCGGCCAATAGCCTCTTCCTGCTCTGGCTGTTCATCCCGGCCCTGTGGACGGTTCTGCTGCTGGTCTGGGTTGCGGTAGGCGCTGTTCTCGGGAACCGTCCCCTTCTCCATGCCTTCGTCCTCGCGGTGACGCTCCTCGGCGTCGCCTGGTGCGTCATCTCAATCTTCTGGGAGGGGTCCTCCACCCCGTCGTGCCCCAGCGGCGTGCCACGGTGGTGGCCGAGCTTCATCCCGGCCCCGGGTTTTTGAGAGAGCGTTCCGCGGAGGCGAATCGCTTTTCGAACGCTGAGTCCTGTTCGGCGGATCACGGCCCGAGCCATGAGCGGCCCGCTGCTGCGGTGACGGCGCCGTGGAAGATGTAGGCCCTCTTGTCGTAACGGGTTGCTACGGCGCGGGCGTTCTTGAGCTGGTTGACGGCCCGCTCGATTTCGTAGCGATGCCGGTAGCGGTCGAAGCCGGTGGGCCCGAGGCTCGATTTCCCGATCTGGGCCGTGATGCCCGTCGGCGTCGGTGAGGCCATCGCGGTGATGGCCAAGCCCACCCCGTGCTCCAGCTTTGCCGTGCGTGCTCCCGCGTCCGTAGCGAGCCCTGCCTGCCTCGGTCAGCCAGTCATCAATTCGATCAGATCGTGCCAGGGATGCCGGAGGACCACGGGATCTCCCTCAGGGATTGCGCCCACTCCTGCATAGCCGCGACCTCGTTTAGGTCAGCATCTGACCTCTATGGCTCCTAGCGTCGTTCTTGCCCGGCGGAACACGAACCACGGAAGGCAGCGACCATGAGTGAGACCGTGACTGTCAACGAACTGGCGACCCAGGACTCGGCCGATGAGCCGACCGTCACCGGCGAACGTGCCGACTTGCTGGAGGTGCTGGCCAAGCATCGGGGCTTCCTGCGTTTCACGACCCGCGACCTCACCGACGAGCAGGCCGGACGCCGGACCACCGCCAGCCGGCTCTGTCTGGGCGGCCTTGTCAAGCATGTCGCTGCTGTTGAACGGGCCTGGGTGCGGTTCATCCTGGACGGCCCGTCGGCGATGCCCGACTTCACCAACATGACCGAGGCCGACTGGGCCCGGCGGGCCGACGAATTCCGGATGCTGCCCGGCGAGACGCTGGCCGGCGTGCTCGCCGACTACGCCGAGGTGGCCCGTCGGACCGACGAGTTGGTCGTCACCCTGCCCGACCTGGACGCCACGCAGCCTCTGCCCGAGGCCCCGTGGTCCGAGTCGGGTGCGCGATGGTCGGCCCGCCGGGTGCTGATGCACGTCATCGCCGAGACCGCCCAGCACGCCGGCCACGCCGACATCATCCGAGAGTCCCTGGACGGCGCCAAGACCATGGGGTAGCCGGCGGTGCGGTAGGTCGTATCGCCCTCCTCACGGTCGGGGGCGATACGACCTATGCCTGTGCCCCGGTCGCCGTGGCCCCCCCCAACAGGCCGGAAGCCCGTGAAGCGGTTCGTCAGCTTGTAATGGCCCCTGTGCATGCGGCGGGGTGGTCATGCAAAGATCACGCCTGGCGGCCGTCGAGTCGCACAGTTGTCGCATGGGGGACTCGCTGTGGAGGCCATCGACTGGGCTCTGTTGGTGCTCTTTTGGCTCGTGACCGTCGTCCCTGGCGCTGCCGCTGTCTGTGCCGGATGGGTTCCGCCGTGGTTCAGGAAGACGGTTTCATCGCCGCGTCTCGGGGGCTGGGCGGACATGTGCATGGGCGTTGGGGGCACACTCGCCGTGGGTCCAGTGCATCGCCACCTGGGATCGACGCCGACGAGAGCGTTCGCCGCGATCGTCGGCTTCGGCCTCGTCCTCGGCGCCCTGGGTCTCTACCGACGGTCCTATCGACCCGCACCGTCGAGGCCAACGGCACACCAACACACAGCAGCCTCAGTCGTTGCCGTACAGCAGCGCACTACAGCGACCCTGGCACCCGCAACCGACCCCGACCTGCCGCAGGTGCCCAACTGATTCCTTGCCTGGCCGAGACGTCACGCCGAATCCGAGCCGTCTCCCGTTCCCGGTGATTCCTCTTGGGTTGGTGCGCCTCGGCCTATGGTCATCGACCAGCGCACGCCCGAAGGGGCCTGGACGGATACGACTCCGCCGCGGTCCACGCCGTCGATCGCCACCTCGTTGTAGGCGGTGTTCACCTTGTCGGCGACGCAGTCCAGCGGGAAAGAGACGTGGACGGACTGCACCGCGACCTTGATTCTCCCCGCGCCCTGGCAGTTCACCGCGACGATGAGCGCGTCGCTCTTCCTGCCCTTGCCGAACGCGATACTGGCACTCCCGCTGGTCACGTCCTGGTGGCCGGCGAGTGCTTCGCCCCCGTCCAGCGTTGGGGGCTTTTGCGCAGGGGGCCGAGTGGCGCCGGGCCGGGTGGTGATCTGCGCCGAGCCCGGCTCGGACGAGTGCACGGGCCGCCTGGACTGCTTGGCATCGGTGTGATCCGACGTGCAGGCGGCGACCGTGAGGAGCGCTGCCGCGCACACGATGCTCAGCCCCATGGGGGTCCGGTGCGACATGTCATGACTCCCAGTTGGTCCGGCCGATGCGATGCGGGGCGTGGATGGTCACGTTCCTCTTGCCGTCCTTGCCGCAGTCGACGTACCCGTCCCGGTGTCCACACACGCGCGAACCGACGATCTCTCTCGGCGAGTTGGATTGCCGTGCGGCAGCGAAGCACCGCAACCGCGGCAACCCCTCACGTCGTCAGTGTTCTTGCCTGGCCCAGGCCGTGCCCGGCCTGTCACCGGAGATCGCTACGATGCGCGCGGGGCCGCGCCCCAGGAGGCGCGGAAACGTTTCCGAGGGGGATACCTGTGTTCGTGCTGTCCATTCTGCTGCTCATAACCGCGGTGGTGCTCTTTCTTGTCGGCCGCGGCCGCCCCGCCGCGGGCAACTGGAAGCTCGGGGCGGCGCTCAGCGCCGTGGCGGGCGTGCTGGCAGGCGTCTTCGCCTGCGTCCATGTCGTGAGTGCCTCCGAGGTCGGCGTGCCGGTGACCTTCGGCAAGACCGGTACGCCGCTGGTCTCGGGCGTCCACTTCACGTCACCGTTCACCGACATCACGTCCTTCTCCACCCGCCCGGTGGACCTCGACCTCAACGGCAAGGATGTGGTCGAGGTCCGTTCCTCCCAGGGCGGTGTGCTCTACGCGGACGTCACCATCAAGTGGGCCGTGGTGCCGGCCAAGGCGATCGAGCTGTACCGGCTGGCAGGCAGCGAGGACGCGGTCCAGGAGCGACTGGTGCTGCCGGACAGCCGCGAGATCGTCCGCAACGTCTTCGCGAAGCACACCAGCGAGGAAGGTTACGCATCCGGGCGCGAGCAGATCAGCTCGGAGATCGCCGATCTCGTCAAGGAGCGGCTGGCGCCCCGCGGCATCGACGTCACCTCCGTCAACCTGCGCAATGTGAGGCCGTCGGAGAAGCTGCAGGAGCAGATCGACAAGAAGATCCAGCAGGAGCAGGCCACCGAGCGGGCCACCGAGGCGGCGCGTACGGCGAAGGCGGAGGCGGAGCGCAAGCGGATCGAGGCGGAGGGCATCGCCCGCGCCAACAAGATCATCGAGCAGTCGCTGAGCGACAAGGTGCTGTACAACCAGTGCCTCGAGGCCTACAAGGAAGCCGCGAAGGCCAACCCCGTGTACGCGGTGCCGTGCGGTACGGACTCGGGCGGCACGCCGGTCATCGTGGACGGCAGCAAGAAGTGATGTCGCCGTGGCCAGCGCCGCTTGCCTCGTTCAGGGTGTGATGGGTGCGCTGAGTGTGGTGGGTGTGGCGCGTCGTCCGAAACTCCCGGCCGTCCGGGAGGTGGAGTGGGCGTGATGGGTGTCATCGGGCCGTATGGCCACAGGCAGCGGTGAGCCATCAATCTCAAGACGCGACACGGGCCCAGGCCGACCGGTGCGAGCAGCCGGAAGGCCTGGGCCCGTGTCGCGTCAGTGAGCCGGGATCGGCTGGGTGAGGTTCACCGGGTTGCCGTCGGGGTCCTGGATGTGGGCGACGCGCTGTCCCCACGGCATGTCGTTGGGGCCGCCGTGGATCGAGCCGCCCAGCGCCGTCACCCGGCCGAGGGTCTCGTCGACGTCGTCGACACCGATGCTGAGCAGAATTCGCGGTGCCGCCCCCGCCCCCGTCTCCGGGTTCTCCTTGGCCACCAGCCCGAGGTCGGTGTCGCCGATGCGCAGGCCGAGGTAGAAGGCAGGGCCTTCCTCCGGTACCCGGAAGATCTCCTCGGCGCCGAACAACTTCGTATAGAAGCCGAGCAGGACGTCGTGGTTGGCGGTGATGATCACTGGCTGGATGGTGGACATGGCACTCCTGTCGGGAACGGTCGTGTCGCCGGGTAGACCGTTCGAGGCCGGTGAACTCATCGGCAAGACCGCTCCGCCGGACGATGGAACCCGCCTTGAACACGCGGGGAAAGATCCCGCCGGGTTCGGCTTCGCGGCATGGTCGCAGGGGGCCTTGGGGGCCTTGGGGGCCTTGGGAGCCGTGAGGGTCTTCGTCTGAGGAGATCGTTTTCGATCCACGGAGCGACTGCCGTGCCCGCGGTCAGGTCCTGTCGTCTTCCAGCGCTTCCTCGGCCTCGGGCGACTCGCCGCCTACGGCGGCGCGTCACGCGTGTGCTTCAGCCGCATCCGGGCGTCGACCGTGTCCGGAGGAGCTATCTCCGACCAGAAGCGGTGGCCTGAGACGAACACGGTGAGCTCGAACTCCCGCCGGCGGAGCTTCTCGACCTCGGCCTGTTCGTCATCGGTCCAGCCCGGGGAGGCGGGCCGTTCCACCTTGCGCCAGCCGCCGGTGTCGCTGAAGCCGTCCAGCGGCTCCACCGACCAGGGGAGTCGTTTCAGCAGGGCCAGCAGCTCGGCCCGGACCTGGTGCAGCTCCTCCTGACCGGCGAGGAGGTCACTTGGAAAGTCATAGGTCGCAGCCACACGGCAATGCTACGCCTGTTCGATTTTGTGGTGCGAGTTCCTTCCGGTACTTCACGCGAACGGGTGTTCCGAATAGGAGTTCGATTTGAGGGGGTGGTCCGGGTTCCGTTCCCGGGGGTGGGGTGGCTCGGCGGGGTGGATTCACCGAAGGCGATTCATCAGGTGAGACTGCACAGTTTGAACTGGACAGTTTGAGCTGGACAGTTTGAGCTGGGCGATTTACGGTGGCCGTATGGATCAAAGCGGCAGTCGGCCGGACGGCGCGGGCGTCTCGGATTCCGCGGCGCGTGCCGCGCAGGATCTGCGCGTCGCGTTCAGTCTGCTCAGGCGGCGGATCCGCGAAGTGTCCGAGACACGGGACCCGGCGCAGGGCTTGGCTCAGGACCCGGCGCGGGGCTCGGCCGAGGACCCGGCACGGGGCTCGACTCAGGACCTCACCCCCTCCCAGATCTCCGCGCTCACCCTGGTGAGCAAGAGCGGGGCCGCCACGGCCAGTGCGCTGGCGGCGGTCGAAGGTGTGCGCCCGCAGTCGATGGCCGCCACGCTCGCGGCCCTCGACCAGTTCGGGCTCATCCAGCGCAACCCTGACCCCGGGGACGGCCGGCGTCAGCTCGTGACGCTCACGGACGCCGGGCGCGAGCGCGTCGAAGGCACCCGGCAGGCCCGTTCGGAGTGGCTCGCCCGGGCCTTCGAGGAGCGCTGCACGGAGGACGAGCGGCAGACCGTCATCGCGGCCATGGCGCTGCTGGAACGGCTCACCCGGTCGTGATACCCACCCTCCGCGACTGGCTCCAGCACCGGATCACTCCCACGCGGCACCCTGGCGACGCGGAGGCGTCCGAGTCGTCCGCGTCCGGCGCGCGCGGTGTCGACCTCGTCGGCATGGCCCTGTTCACCGCCCTGCTCGTCTCGCTGATGCTGTTCCTGATGAGGCCGCGGGCCGCGGACTGGTACCTGCCGGTGCTCGCGCTCCTCGCCGGGGCCGCCTTCGCGCGGTGGGAACTCCGGGTCCCGGCGCCGTTCATCGACCTGCGGGTGCTCGGCGGCAACGGGCCGATGCCGGCCACCTTCCTGCGCCAGTTCCTCAGCTACGCCACCGCCTACGCCTTCCTCTACGGGTTCACGCAGTGGATGGAGGAGGGGCGCGGGCTGCACGCGGCCGGCGCCGGACTGGTCCTGCTGCCGCTGTCGTTGAGCGGACTCGTCGTCTCCGGCCTGACCGGACGGCGGGAGTCCGTCCGCGGCAAGCTGGTGGTCGGGAGTCTCGTCCAGGTCGCCGGGTGCCTGGCCATGCTGACCCTGGACGCGGGCAGCGCGATCTGGCTCCTCGCCGCCGTCGGCGCACTCATGGGCGTGCCCCAGGGACTCAATGGCCTGGCCAATCAGAACGCCCTCTACCGGCAGGCCGACCCCGCCCGGATCGGCTCCGCGGCCGGGCTGCTGCGCACGTTCATGTACCTCGGCGCGATGGCCGCCTCCGCCGCCGACGCCGCCTTCTTCACGCACGGCGCCGACACCGGTGGCCTGCACCATCTGGCCCTCTTCATGCTCGCCGGAGCCGTACTGCTCCTGGCCGTGACCCTCATCGACCGATCCCTTCGCGCTCTCACCCCCCGAAAGGCCTGACCATGGCAGTCACCACGCTCGACCCCCGCACCGCGCTCGTCCTCATCGACCTTCAGCACGGCATCGTCGGCAACCCGGGCCTCGCCCCGAACGCCGGCGCCGACGTCGTGAAGCGCGCCGTCCGGCTCGCGGACGCGTTCCGCGGCCACGACCTCCCGGTCGTCCTCGTCCGGGTCACGGCCGCAGCCGACGGCGCCGACGCCGTACGCGGCCGGATCGACGGCCCGAGCCGCGCCCGCACGTTCCCCGAAGGCTGGGACGTCATCGTCGACGAACTGACCGGGCACCCCGAGGACATCAGCGTGACCAAGCGGAACTGGGGCGCCTTCCACGGCACCGACCTCGACCTGCACCTGCGCCGCCGCGGGATCACCCAGATCGTGCTGGCCGGCATCGCCACCAGCATCGGCGTCGAGTCCTCGGCACGCGCCGCCCACGAGCACGGCTACCACGTCACCCTCGCCACCGACGCCATGTCCGACCTCGACCCCGAGACGCACCGCAACAGTGTCGAGCGGATCTTCCCCCGCCTCGGTGAGACCGGCACGACCGAGGAGATCGTCGAGCTGCTCGCCAAGACCCGAGTCTGATCGGTCAACTCACAAGGCCCGCTAGTACCTTGGGGCCGTGACTCTGGATGATCTTCGCGTGTTCGTCGCCGTCTGCCGGGCCGGAAGCCTGAGCGCCGTGGCCCGGGAACTGGGCTGCACGCAGTCGGCGGTGAGCCAGCACGTACGCCGGCTGGAACGCGAGGTCGGGCTCGGACTCGTCGAACGGCAGGCCCGGGGCGTGGTGCCCACCCGCGCCGGGCGGCTCCTCGAACAGGCCGCCGCCGACGGCATCGCCGGGCTCGACCTCGCGCTGCGCAGGCTCGGCGAACTGGCGCGCGGGGGCGGCGGTACGGTGCGGATCGCCACCGGCGGCACCACCGTGCGGCACTTCATGGCCGAGGCCGTGGTCGAGTTCCGGGGGCGATACCCCAAGGTCAGCCTGGAGTTCCAGACCGAGAACTCCAGCCGGAGCTGCTTCGACGCGCTCGCCGACCACGGACTCGACCTCGCCTGGGTCACCCTCGGTCCTCCCGTACGCGGGATCGAGCAGCGGGCCGTGGCCGAACTCCCCTGGGTGCTCGCCGTGCACGCCGACGACGAACTCGCCGCGCGGGAAAGGATCGAGGCGGAGGAGCTGGCCGGACTGCGGATCGTGGGACTTCCCGAGCGGTCCACCTCGCGTGCCCATCTCGACTCCGCATACCGGGAATTGGGGATACCGGCGGGCACATCCGACACCAGTGTCGCCGACTGGGACACCGCGATCCTGCTCGCCGAACTCGGCCTCGGTCACGCCGTCGTCCCGGCCCTGCCCGGCCTGCCCGGGCCCGGCCACCCCCGCCTGCGCTTCCTCCCTGTACCGGCCCTGCCGCTCCTGGCGGTCGGTTGGGCGGTCCGCCGCTGGGACGCCCTGTCACCCGCCGCGCACGCCTTCGCCGACACGGTGGCCCGGCACTGCTCGGACGCCGGCACGGTGGCGGGGGACTGACACCGGCGCGACGCCGGGACCGGCGCCCACACCGGTCCCCGCACCACCCGTACGCGGTCGGGAGGACATCCGTACACGTCGAGCCGACACCCTTGCGCAGTCGGGCGGTTCGGCCCGGACTCCGAAGGGCCGGACACGGCGCGTCGGCCGTCAGCCGTCCGTGCCGGCGAGCGGCGTCAGATGCCGGACCAGTTCGGCCGCCACCGGAACCGGCACCCCGGTCCGCTCCGCCGCTCGCAGCAACGCGCCGCCGATCGCGTCGAGTTCGAGGGTGCGGCCCGCCTCGGCGTCCCGCTGCATCGAGGACTTGGTGGCCGCCGGGAAAGCGTCGTAGCGGGCGAGAGCGGTCGCCGGATCGGTGGCGGCTCCGCACGCGCGGCCCACCGCGGCCGTCTCCTCGACGAGAGTGGTCAACTCCCCGCGGTGCAGCGTGCGTACGTCGCCCACCGGCACCCCGTACCGAGTCGTCAGCAGGGCGAACGGCGCGAGGAACGCCATCTTCGCCCAGAGCGTCGCCGACTCGCCGTCCCGGACCCGGGCGTGCAGCCCGGCCCACTCCAGGGCCCCGGCGAACGCCTCCACGCGCGCTCGGGGTGCCGTGTCGGCGGTCAGGTCGAGCTCGGCGAACGGGCTGCCGTGCTCGACCAGCCCCGGGCCGATCCGCGTCGACTCCACGCGGATCACCGCGGGGGCCACCTGCTCGGAGCGGTAGCGCTCGCGCAGCAACGCCGGGTGCTCGACACCGTTCAGGAGCGGGACGATCAGCCCCTCCTCGCCCAGGGCCTTCGCCGGGAGGCGCTCCAGCGCGGCGTCCAGGGCCGTCGCCTTGACCGCGATCAGGCACACGTCGGCCGGCTCGCGCAGCTCGGTGTCCGCCGCCACCCGCGCCGTGAAGTCGCCGAAGTGACCGCTGCGCACCTCGATGCCGTCCGCGGCCAGCTTCCGCGCGGTCTCGTCCCCGGCGAGGCAGACGACCCGATGACCGGCACGGGACAGGAGCGCCGCGAGCAGCCCGCCGACCCCTCCCGGACCCAGCACAGCCACCGTCAGCGCGTCGTTCGCCATGGATCCTCGCTTCTCTCCACGGGCCCCGAACGGGCCCCGGAGATGGTCACAAGACTCGGCGACCCGAGTCAATCCTCGGAGAAACTTGCCGAACTCCAAGCAATCACTCGGATGTTGTACGGACCGGACCGCGCGGGGCGGCTACGGCACCCGTACCGAAGCCCCGGGCTCCAGCAGCCGCAGCCGGTCCGTGAGACCCGCCCGCGCGAACGCCTTCGCCAGGGTCGAACCGTCTTGCGTGAAGTGACCCCAGTGCTCGAAGTGCAGCGGGACCACCCGGACGGCGCCGAGGATCACCGCGGCCCGCGCCGCGTCCTCGCTGGTCAGGGTGAGCGGGACGTCCGGCACCAGCGGGGTGCGCGCCGCGCCCGCGAACAGCACGGCCACGTCGAAGGGGCCCTCCCGGTCCGCGATCTCCCGTACGACGTCCAGGGACGCGTTGTCACCGCTCACGTACACCTTGGGCAGCCCCTCCCCGGACAGCGCGAAGCCGGTCACCTCGCCCACGAGGGGCAGCGAGCCGTCGGGCCCGTGCTGCGCCGGAACGGCTGTCACGCGCAGGGCTCCGCCGTCCGGACGCGCCAGTTCGGCGGACTCCCAGGGGCCGAGGGCGCGTACGGGGGCGCCGATCCGCTCGTACGCCGATGCCGTCGACAGGGTCACCGGGGCACTCTGGAGGTACCCGCGCCCGGACGCGTCCAGGTTGTCGGGGTGCTGGTCGTGCGAGAGCAGGACGGCGTCGACCGGGCCGATCCTCTCGGCCGGGAGCGCGGGTCCGGCGGTCTTCACCAGCTTCCGTGAGCCGACGGGGTACTCGCCGGGAGCGTCGAAGGTCGGATCGGTCAGGAGCCGCAGGCCGCCGATCGCGATGACGGCGGTGGGACCGCCGACGTAGGTGATCTCCACTGAGGTCATGTTCTGCTCAATCCGGCGAACCGGCGGCGCTATTCCCGGCCTGGACGGGCCGTCTCGCGCGAGCGGTGACCACGAAGGCGCCGGACGCGCGAGACTGGACCCATGTGCCGCAGCATCAAGACACTTCGCCCGCCCGCGATCCCCGAGGAAGCGACCGAGGAGGAGATCCGCGCCGCCGCTCTGCAGTACGTCCGCAAGGTGTCCGGGTTCCGTGCCCCGGCCGCACACAACCGTGAGGTCTTCGACCGCGCCGTCGAGGCGGTCGCGGCGGCCACGGCCGAGCTGCTGGACCACCTGGAGGTGCGCGGGGCGGCGGCCCAGCACGCCGGATGACCGGCCGGACGGCCCGCCCGGCACACGGTCGGGGCGGTGCGTCCACGGGCGTGCCCGTGGACCCTCACGTGAGGGCGCCCGTACGCGCGTACGCTCCGCGTCGGTACGGCGAGTGCGTCCGCGTGCCTGTGTGGCCCTGTGCGGCCCCTGAGCCGGGGCTCAGGCGCCCGCTTCCTGCTCCCGTACCGCGGGACGGCGTACGACGTAGGCCGCGCCCGCACCCGCGATGAACAGGGCCCCGACCGAGACGGCCGCCGTGAGCCAGGTGGCGCCCAGCCACTGGCCGCCGAAGTAGCCGAGGGCGACGCTGTACCCGGCCCAGGCCAGGCCGGCGAGGACCGACCAGGGCAGGAAGTCACGGACCCGGCGGTGCGCGGCGCCCGCGCCGAGCGAAACGACCGAGCGGCCGGCCGGAGCGAAACGGGCGACGACCACGAGCACACCGCCGCCGCTCGCCAGGACCTGGCCGAGACGTTCCTGCGCCCGGGTCAGGCGGCGGGACCGGGCGATGGCGCGAACCAGACGGTCGCCACCCCGCCAGGCGAGGCGGTACGCCACCAGGTCGCCGAGAACCGAGGCCGTGGCCGCGCAGAGGGTGAGCACCAGGATGTCGGGCACGGCGTGCGGGACGTTGCCGGTCGCCGTGGCGGAGCCCGCCGCGGCCGTCGCCGCCGTGATGACCAGGACTCCGCTCGGCAGAACGGGCAGGAAGACATCGAGAACGATGGACACGGCGATCACCGCGTAGATCCATGGGCTGCCTGTCAGCGACCCCATACTCTCCAGCACCGAAACTCTCCCCCGACCACCCCGTGAGCCCGACCGCGCCACTCCTCGCGACGGAGCGGCGTGCGGCCTGTGACCGCCACACAGCGTACGCCGCGGATGGTGCGGAAGATCCTCCGGGGACGCATGTGTCGGTGACATCACGTTCACGCGCCCGCACGCTCCGGTACGCGGGACGGCGTCGGCAACCGTGAGGGATGCGCCTATTCCGGGGTGATCCGGGACTCCGCCACCGTCGTCAGCCGGGCGCCTCCGGCCGCACGGCCGAGGCCGCCGCCGCGCGCCCGCCGTGCCTGTTCGAGACGCAGGGAGGCCGAACGGCCGTGCAGGGTAAGGGTCATGAGCTGATTGCCGAACCAAGGGCCGCCGGTTTTCCGCCAGTCGACCGGCGGCCGTCCGCAACCGCCGTGCCGGGCGAGGAGGATGCCGAGCAGGCGGGCCGGGCGGCTCCAGCCGAACCGGAAGCCGAGCCGCACATAGAGCGGGATGGAGTTGTGGACGGGGGAGCAGGTCAGTTGGAGGACGCGGGCCGAGGGCTGCCGGGCGGGGTCGGCCCAGACCGGATCCGCGACGTAGGCGTGGTGCACGTCTCCCGACAGCACGCACACGGTGGCCGGTGCCCGCTCGTCCGAGCCGGCCTCGGCGATCAGTTCCGTCAGTTCCGTGAAGGATTCCGGGAACGCCGCCCAGTGCTCCAGGTCGGCCGCGCGGCGCAGCCGCTCGCCGAACCGCGCCCAGCGCCCGCCCCGATCGCCCCGGCACAGGGCGGCGTCCCACGTCTCCACGTGATGGATCAGCGGGGGCAGCAGCCAGGGCAGTGACGTGCCTATCAGCAAGTGGTCCCGGGACTCCGGCGTCTCCAGGGCCTGCTCGCGCAGCCAGGCCGCCTCCCCGGGATCGAGCATCGCCCGGTCCTTCTCGTCCAGGACCCGGGCCGCGCGGGTGTCGAGCATCAGGACACGGGTCCGGCCGAAGTCGCGGCGGTAGCTCCAACGGACCGAGGCCGGGTCGGCGTCGGCCTGGGCGGCGAAGGCGCGCAGCACGTCCGTACCGTCGGGGGTCTCGCGCACGGCCACGTACAGCAGATCCTCGGAGAGCTCGGCGGGGGAGAGGTTGCCGAGGTGCTGGTGGACCCAGTACGACATCAGACCGCTGAGCACCCGCTCGCGCCACCACGGGGTCGCCCGGATCTCCGCGAGCCAGGACGCGCTGGTGTTCCAGTCGTCGATGACATCGTGGTCGTCGAAGATCATGCAGCTCGGCACGGTCGACAGCAGCCAGCGGATCTCGGGGTCGAGCCAGGACTCGTAGTAGAGGCGGGTGTACTCCTCGTAGTCCGCGACCTGGTGGCCCGGGGGGTCCGCGAGCCCCCGGCGCGCGGCGATCCAGGCGCGAGTCGCCCTGGAGACCTCGTCCGCGTACACCTGGTCGCCCAACAGCAGGAGGACGTCCGGGCGTTCGGCGTCCGGGGCCTCGGCGATCCGGGCGGCGAGGGTGTCCAGCGCGTCGGGTCCCACCGGGTCCTTCTCGTCCGCGGGCGGCGATGCCCACCGGCAGGAACCGAAGGTGACCCGGACGACGGCGTCCTCGCTCCCGGGGGTGCGGACGACCGAGGGAGGAAAGCGCGAGTCGGGCAGCGGCCACACGGCCGCGCCGTCCAGCAGGATCTCGTACGAGGTGGCCGTGCCCGGTGTCAGTCCGTCCACCGGCACCAGTGCGTAGTGATGGCCCGCCACCTGGAAGGTGCGGGCCTGTCCGCGGGTGCCGTCCGCGCAGCGCACCTCGGCGGTGCACGGGCGGCTCGCCTCGACCCAGAAGGTCGCCGACGAGCCGTCCACATACCTCAGCAGCGGCCCCAGGCGCAGCTCGGCCATGGTGATCCCCCTCCTCCGTCGCCCCGTACGGTACGGAACGACGGAGGCCTGTGGGGAGGTTCCGGAGACCGTGAAACAGCGTGGGGGGACGGTGTCCGGAACCCTGGCGGCCCGCGGCCGCCGGTCTGTGCGGCGGGTGCGGGTCAGCAGCCGGCGAGGACCGAGCTCAGCTTGGTCTTCTCGGCGGAGTCGACCTTGAGGTTGTAGTAGTACTTCACCTGCACCCAGGCGCGGACGTACGTGCAGGCGTACGCGGTGCGCGAGGGCATCCACTCGGCCGGGTCCTTGTCGCCCTTGGACTGGTTGACGTTGTCCGTGACGGCGAGGAGCTGCGGGCGGGTCACGTCGTTGGCGAAGGCCTGGCGCTGGGCCGTGGTCCAGGCACTGGCGCCGGAGTCCCAGGCCTCGGCGAGCGGGACGAGATGGTCGATGTCGACGTCGGAGGCGGCGGTCCAGGTGGCGCCGTCGTAGACGGAGTACCAGCTGCCGCTGGTGGCCACACAGGCGGAGTCGGTGGTGACGTTGGAGCCGTCGCGCTTGAGGATGTACTCACGGGTGTTGCACGTGCCGCTGATCGTGATCCAGGTCGGGAAGAGGTCGCGGGAGTAGCCGGTGCGGTTCTCGGTCGCCACGGTGAGGGACGCGAGGTAGGTGCGGGCGGTGGCCGCGCTGACCGGGGTGGGGAGGGCGGCGGAGGCGGTCGGGCCGGTGAAAACTCCGGCCATGGCTATCAGACCCGTGATGCCTGCGAGTATGCTCAGCCGTCGACGCGCGTAGACCTTGGGCATGCGAACTCCCTTGTGGTGTGGGGGTGTTGCGGTGCGGGCGAACGAATGCTCGCGGCGTCGTGTTGCCGTGAGGTAAGTGCGCGGTTAGAAAATAATGACGCGTTCATGACATAACAAGGTTCATGACAGAACTTTCTCTGACGTCCGGGTGTCCAGGTCGGGGGACTTTCGGCCCTGGGGGCCGCCTCGCGGGTCGCGTACTATGGACGGCGCAGAAGGGGAGTAGCTCTTCGCCGGACCGTCGACATACTGCTCAGCTCGTCTGAGCCGGCGCCCGGAGGCAGGCCTCGATCACGAGGCCGGCCAGCGAGACCTTCGGCAAGCAGTGCACTTGCCCTGCCGGGCTTTCCGGCGTGGGCGCTTGTGTCCGTGCCTCCCGGCGCGGGTGTAGCTGTGTGCTGCCGTGCCGAGGTGTCGCGCAGTCACAGCACGCGCAATCGCAACACTCTCGGCGGGGCAGCCCGACCGATTGAGGAATTTTGATCAGCTTCAGCGTGATGGCGCTCGTCTTCGGTGTCGTCTTCCTTGCCGAACTGCCCGACAAGACCGCGCTCGCCGGCCTCGTCCTCGGCACCCGCTACCGCGCTTCGTACGTCTTCGCCGGTGTCGCCGCCGCCTTCGCCGTCCATGTGACGCTCGCCGTCGCGGCGGGCAGCGTGCTGACGCTGCTGCCGCAGCAGATCGTGCACGCCGTCACCGGTGTGCTGTTTCTCGGCGGGGCCGCGGTGCTGCTGATGAAGAAGGACGAGGACGAGGAAGAGGTCCGCAAGCCGGCGAACCAGACGTTCTGGAAGGTGTCCGGGGCCGGCTTCATGCTCATCCTCGTCGCCGAGTTCGGCGACCTCACGCAGATCATGACGGCGAACCTCGCCGCGCGTTACGACGACCCGCTGTCGGTGGGGCTCGGTGCGGTGTTGGGGCTGTGGGCCGTGGCGGGGCTGGGGATCGTGGGCGGCAAGGCGCTGATGAAGCGGGTGCCGTTGTCGTTGATCACCAAGGTGGCGGCTGTGTTGATGCTGGGGCTGGGTGTTTGGAGTCTCTACGAGGCTGTGGCGGGCTGACCTCGTGCTGTGCGGGTTCGCTGGTGCCGGCGCTCGCGGTTCGGGTTCGGCTCCGGTGGGTGGGTCGGGGCCGTGCCGGTGCATCAGCCCGTCGCCGTTGGGTGAGGGGTGGGCGTCGGTGGCGACGGGCATCGATGTACCGGC